>JAYRXB010000540.1:0-6081 GCA_041917735.1 Cyclobacteriaceae bacterium | reverse complement strand
GTTGGAATTGGGTACAGATCGAATTACCCGCAAACTGGAAGCCCAGTTGTTTGGTGATTCCCCGGGTACAGCCGTTTTTTCGTACAAGCTGTTGGAGAAAATCAATCCGAAGGGTGCTGCGCAATGGGTCAACATGCTTATCCGGAACGAGCGTCCGGAAGTGCATGAGTTTGCCCAACGGCGCATGAATGAAATGAAAGGACTTTCGGTTTCCGACCGATATGTCATCAAGTTTGATCCACGCCGGGCACAAGTGTCAGACCGGAACCTGTTGACACGGACTGAGTTGGAAATGCTGATCAAGAGCGGCGGGGACATCACCAAGTCCAGGATAACCAAACTGGCTCGATCCAACGAACCGGGCGACCGTCAGTATGCGGCCGAGTTGTTGTTGCACACGATTGCCGAGGAAAACGTCTCCTACCTGATCGAACTGCTTTCCGATGGCGACTTCAACGTACGCCAGACGGCCATCAAGACTGCAATGAAGCGGAGTACGCCCGAGGTAATCCGGGCGTTGATTGAAAACCTCGCCAACCCGATTTACAATAACCAGGCGGCCGACGCCCTGGTGATCATTGGAGGCAAGGCACTCAATATCCTCGATGCATCCTTTTACCGTACCGGGCAGAGCCCCCTGGTGCTTAACTCCATTGTCCAGATTATCGGTCGCATTGGTGGCCAGCACGCGAGGGATCTCCTGTGGAACAAGATTGACTACCCTGATAAAGTGGTCGTTTCCAAGGTGTTGCTTGCACTTGGTGACGCCGGGTTTAAGGCGAATGAAGGACAAGGTCCCCGGATTCGAAACGCCATTGAAAACGACATTGGAGACATCGCCTGGAATTACGCTGCCATCGAAGAGCTCGGCACGTTTAGCGATGCCCATGACGTGAAGGATGCCCTGCGTGCAGAAATCGCCAACGATGTCGAGCACGTCTACATGCTTCTGGCCATGTTGTACGATGCCCGATCCATTCAATTGGTTAAGGAGAACATTGACTCGGGAACGGTGGAAGGAATTGCGTTTGCCGTTGAGCTCCTGGATGTATTTCTCTCGGATCAGTTGAAGCAGCGGGTCATTCCGTGCCTGGACGAGTTGTCAGACCAGGAACGAAGCCGTCGGTTGGAGCAATTTTATCCGCGCATACCGCTCGATGAACGGTTGGTACTGAAATTCATTCTCAACCGGGAATTCACCCAAACAAACCGGTGGACGAAGGCTTGCGTGTTGCGGCAAATAGGAAGTGAGAAGATTTCAGACTTTAACCTTGACCTCATCGCGCAGCTGTTCAATCCGGATCCCCTGATCAAGGAGATGGCTGCATGGGCACTTTACCAGATCAGCCCGGAGGAGTACGAATCAAACATGCTCCGTTTTGGCATCGAGGTAAAGAATCAAATGGACACGCTCGTTCTTCCAGGGCATTCCGACGCCCGGCATTCCATGTTCGAGAAGGTTACGTTCTACCAGGGGTTGGAAATTTTCAAAGGCGTTTCCGGTTTGTCGCTTTCATTCCTGGCCGACTGGTCAACGGAAGCTGTGCTGCGGCCTGGGGAATCCATAGGCATAGACGAGAAGACCAATACGTCTTTCTACATCGTCTACGACGGGGCCGTCACTCATTTTCAGCACGGCAAGAAGAAGTCCGATTTCGGAAAAGGCCAGTTTATCGGCGAGATGCTGGCATCGCCCGGGCACCTCAATGCCAATATCCTCGTCTCCGGGGAGGGGGCTACGTTGCTGAGAATCAGCAAGGAACATGTCTATGAGCTCATGGCAGCCAACGTGAAATTGGCCGACCGCATTTTGGATTATGTGTAAAAAGGGCTATTTTTCAAGGATTTTTTAGACTTAGGTGCCTCTTTGGCATCCGGATGACGTGATTTTTTGAACATAAAACCGTAAGGCGGAACCCACATTTATCGCTAAATTACTGATCCTATTGTTGTGTCAGCAGTGAACTATCCCCAACCCACGGGCGATTTGATGGCCGAAGGGCCGGCGATTCAGGAGGACTTGAGGCCCTCCCTGGATAACCCGTTTCCTGGATTGCGGCCGTTCACGATTGAAGAGTCGCACTTGTTCTTCGGCCGCGAAGGGCAAGTCGATGAAATCCTGGATAAACTCTCCCGGAACCGCTGCGTGACCATCATGGGATATTCCGGAAGCGGTAAATCAAGCTTAGTTTCCTGCGGATTGGTGCCCGTGCTGTATGGCGGTTACCTCACCGAAAACGGCCCCAACTGGCAAGTCATTCCCACGCGCCCAGGCAATTCACCCATCTCCAACCTGACCGATGCCATCCTCGGATTCCTGGTCGGTACGGGAAAGTTGAAGCCGGAAGACAAGCCGATCCAGCAATCCATTATTCGTTCGGTGCTGCGCAGCAGTTCCTATGGCCTCGTAGAGGTAATCCGGTACTTGCAAGGGGAAGATAGCCAGAATTTTTTCCTGCTCATCGACCAATTTGAAGAGTTGATCCGGTACAAGGAGACCGACCAGGATTCACACGAGGAGGCCTCGCAGTTCGTGGCCCTGGTGCTGAATGCGATTCATCAGCGGGAGGTACCGATCTATGTGTCGTTCAGTCTACGATCTGACTTTATCGGAGACTGTGCCGTTTTTCCGGGCCTTACCGAGGTGATCAACCGGAGTAACTACCTGGTGCCGCAGATGGGCAGGGAACAGAAGCGGCTTGCGATCGAAGGTCCCGTAGCCGTTGGCGGAGGCCGCATTGCTCCCCGCCTGGTGAAGCGATTGCTGAACGATATTGGCGATAACCAGGATCAACTACCTATCCTGCAGCATGCGTTGATGCGCACGTGGGACTATTGGCTTGCCAACCGGGAAGCTGGGGAGCCGATGGATTTGCGGCATTACAACGCCATCGGCAAGATCAGCCAGGCGTTGTCGCTTCACGCCAACGAAGCATTTGAGGAGTTGACTCCTCCGGAAAAGGAGATCGCTGAAATCCTTTTCAAGAGCATCACGGAAAAGAACCAGGAGAACCAGGGCCTTCGTCGCCCGGCAAAAGTCAAGGTTGTAGCAGAATTGGCTGCGGCTACCGAAGACGATGTAATTCAGGTTATTGACCGGTTCCGCAAGACTGGACGGTCCTTCCTCATGCCCGGAGCGCATGTCCGACTGAATGGCAACAGCCAGATTGAACTTTCGCACGAAAGTTTGATGCGGATCTGGACACGACTCACGGCATGGGTAGACGAGGAGTATGAGTCGGCTCAAATGTACAAGCGGATTTCCGATGCAGCGGCCTTGTATCAAACGGGCAAAGCAGGCTTGTGGCGTCCGCCGGATTTGCAATTGGCGCTTAACTGGCAGAAAAAGCAACGCCCGACGCGCGCGTGGGCACAGCGCTACGATGTGGCCTTCGAGCGGGCCATTGTATTTTTGGACACAAGCCGCATTACCTACGAGGCCGAACTCAAGAACCAGGAGTTATTGCAGCGCCGTGCGCTTCGCCGTGCACGTGCCTTTTCGGTTGTATTGGGGATAGCGGCCATCATCGCCATCCTCTTCATGATTTACGGCTTCATGCAGTCCCTCCGCGCAGAAGAGCAAGCCGAACGGGCGAAGCAAGGTGAACGCAAAGCATTGGTCGCAGAGCGGGATGCCATCCTCGCGCGCGAGCGCGCCGAACAAGCCAAGAAGGAAGCGCTCAACAGCCAGCGCGAGACACTGGAGGCCCTCGATCGGGCAGAGGCAGCGTATCGCGCAGCCCGGATCGCTCAGGCGGAAGCCGAAAAGAACTTCCAGGAGGCTTTACGCCAGGAACAATTGGCGAAAGAGGCCCAGGGACAGGAGCGGATACAGCGCGAGCGTGCTGAAGAACAGACCTTGCTGGCCACGCGGGAGCGCGACCGGGCCAACGCGCTCTTGTACCTTTCCATCGCGCAGTCGCTCGAAGCCAAATCGGAAACGATGGACGACCCCACATTGGCCGGCCTGCTGGCGATGCAGGGATACCTGTACCACACCAAGTATGGCGGAAAGCAGTATGACCCGTACGTCTTCAAAGGCTTGTATTACTCGGTGGCCAAGCTCTCCAACGATTATAACTATAACCGCGCCAAAGTACCGGGCAACCTGAAGAACAGGATGTATGCGCTGGCCGTTTCCCAAAAGGGCAACAAGTTCTATACCACCGGAAACGATGGGCGGATTTTCCGCGGTGATTTTGTCAGCTTATTGGCCGATGAATTGATTGATGCCAATCCTTACCCGAACCGGGTCCTAGCCTTGAGTGCGGATGACCGCTACCTCGTTAACGGCAGTGATTCCTCGGCCATCCAGGTATTTGACTTGACCAAGCCTGGCGATAAGCCGGTGTTGATCCGCGGACACCGCGGTTTTATCGTTGATATCAAGTTTATCCCGGGTGGCACCGGATTTGTTTCCGCAGGTTCCGACCGCCTGATTCGCTTTGGGAACCCCGCCACTGGAGAGTCCCGAACACTGACCAAGTTGCCCTACGATATCAAGTCGATTGACGTGAGTCACGATGGTAAATTGCTGGCGGCCGCCGCCGCAACCGGCCAACTGATCATGATGGACCTGACCACCAACACCTTTGACCTTCGCCGCGACGAGTCATTGAATCACCTCCGGGTGTGGTCGGTGGCTTTCCATCCCACGCGCCCGGTGCTGGCGTACGGCACAGAGTACAAGGATGTCAGCTACTCCGGGTTGCCCGGAGACTCCACCTGGCGGGGCTCTGTCAAGTTGATGGACTACGTAACCATGACAACGCTGAAGGAATTGCGAGGCCATAATGCTGCCGTTTCCGATGTGGAATTCAGCCCCGATGGCCTGTTGCTGGCCAGTGCCTCCCTGGATAAAAAACTGCACATGTGGGTGGTGGATCACGAAGAAGACCTGCCCATTGTCATGGATGACAAGAGCACCAAGGGTAACGTCTGGAGACTGGCATTTACCCATGATTCCAATCACCTGCTTGCCTCGTGCAACGATGGAGAAGTTCGCGTGTGGCCCACCGATCCCAAGATGCTGGCGGAACGAATTTGCCCAAAACTCAAGCGTAACATGACGAAAGAGGAGTGGGACATTTACGTTGCCAACGGGATTACGTATGAGGCAACGTGCCAGAGTTTATTGATCAGCGATTTCTAAATGGTTCGTTCGTTCAGTTTCCTTGTCATTATCCTGCTGTTCGTTTCCCTGCGGGAGGCAACAGCGCAGGAACCTGTGGCTCCCAAGCCAGTGGATGTTCAGCGCACCGACAGCGACTGCGACCAGGCTCTCGACAAAGCGGAAACGGAATTTGAGGCCGGGCATTTTTATGGCATTCCGTCGATCCTCAGCGGCTGTCTGTCTGGCGGCAAACTTTCGAAAGATCAGTTGATCCGTGCCTACCTCATTCTCTGCCAGAGTTACCTTATCCTCGACGACCCGATCACGGCCGGTGACAACTACCTCAAGTTACTGAGGGCGGACCCGGAGTTTGTTCCAAACGAAGCAGATCACTCCATCGATATTGTATACCTCAGCAAGCAATACACGGCCACGCCAATTTTCACGCCCCATTTTCGGTTGGGGATCAACACATCCTTCTATCGGTTGATACATCCCATTTCGACAGAGCCGTATGGCCAGACCAGCACCGATCCGCTTCGCTTTGGATTCCTGGTAGGTGGCGGTGTCGATTGGAACCTCTCCGACAATTTCAGCCTGTGTGGCGAAGGTGACTTCTCGTTGACAAGTTTTGAACGATTGATGACCAACGGCGTTGACCAGGACCGAACCCTCATCGAAGGAAGTCAGTTGTATCTCGATTTCCCCATCTATGCCAAATACAGTTTGCCGTTGAGAAAGGCTTGGCGTCCATTTGTGTATTCAGGGGTAGCCGGCAGCGTATTGTTATCGGCAACCAATCAGTTCACCTTTACCGACAACAAACCAACCGGCGCGCAGGTTGTAGCCGAAGGCCCGAGTGAATCCGTGACCAATCAACGGGAGCGCTTCGCGTTGTCGTGGGTGGTGGGTGGCGGTGTACGCTACAAAGTGGGCAAGAACTTCCTCTTTGCGGACGTACGCTATAT
>JAYRXB010000539.1:0-4999 GCA_041917735.1 Cyclobacteriaceae bacterium | reverse complement strand
GGTTGTTTTCCAGGACCGGGTTGAGCCACAGGGCGGTCACCCCCAGGTCGTGGAAATAGTCGAGGTGATCAGCGATTCCTTTCAGGTCGCCGCCGTGACGTCCGTGCGGCTTGTCACGGTGCGCACCTTCAAACATCCCGGGGATCGTGTCGTTGGAGACATCTCCATTGGCAAACCGGTCGGGCATCAGGAGGTAGACAACATCCGAGGCGTCGGGCGAAGCGAGCGGGCTCCGTACCGGCTTATCTTTCAGTTCGTACGAGAACTTGAACTTCTTCTTCCCCGCTGCAAACTCCAGGGGAATCCAGCCGGCTTTGACATCCGGTTGCAGGTAGAGATACAAAAACAGGTAGTGCGGGTTGCCGGTCTTCCGAACCTCAGTGAGCGTGACACCCGGGTAGTTCAGCGAAACAGCATAATCGGCGATGTTCGCGGTACGGTGATGCAGCAACACCTGGAGTGTCCTGTTCTTCATCGAGGTCCACCAGAACGGAGGCTCCACGTGGTGGAACAGCGGTTCGGCGGCCTTTTTCTGAGCATTCACCCCCGTCACCAGGAGCAGGCCCAAAAGCAACGTGACTATGCGTATCATGGGATGAACGTGGTAAGGTACTGGAATTACCTCCGGATAATCTTACGGCGCTGCACGCCGCGGGTTGTCTGTATTTCGGCAACATAGAACCCCGGGGTGACACCTTGCATACTCCATATATAAGGCTCCGTGCGGACCGGGCTAATGCGTCTGCCCTGTACGTCAATCAGCGTTAGCCCATCGACAGGCAGGTCAGCTTTCACGTGGAGCAGGTCGCCCACCGGGTTGGGATACACCAGTACCTCGCCATGTACCTCCTCTTCGATGCCAACGATGCGCGGGTTATCGATGGGTACGTCCGAGTACATCTTGAACTGCCCTGCTGCCAACGGGATCGAGAAAGGAATTTCAGTCACGGCAATCGCGGTCTGATTGTAGTAATCGTACCACGTCCCGGTGTGCGGGAAGGAGGCCTTCATGGTATCCGCATGCGTCTGGAAATTGACGATGATGTGCACATTCATGTCGTCGGTATTCGCCGGCGTGTCCGTGTAGGGGCTATTCGTCAGGGTCAGCTGCTTCTTCAGGCTGCTCCCGCCCCACAAGGAAGGATTGGGAGAAGAAAACACATCGTAAGTCCTCCGCAGCCGAAGCAGGTCGGCCGTGTGATCGAAGAGCCGTTGCTCGTCGGTATTGATGGAATTCCATGGCGGCGGTTTTTCCGACAGGCGACAGTCTTCGCTGATGGAGCCGTTCTCGCACCGGTTGATACTCTCCGGGTATCCAACTTCGCCGAATTGCCAGATCATCTTGGGCCCCGGGTACGTGTAGAAAAGCAGGCCGGCGCCCATCATCCGGGAGAGGCCGACATAGGCATCACGGACATCATACGATCCTTCGGTGGCACCGTACTCAATGTTCTTGAACATCAGCCGCTCTTCATCGTGGCTTTCCATGTACCCCACCACGTGCGGCACCGACCAACTCCGGTTCTTGTAGCTGATCCAGCCGATGTCGGAACCCGAGGAGTAGCCCATGGTGTTCTGGTTGTACGCATAGTTGAGGTTGCCCCACAGCATCATCCCCTTCCCTTCACCGGCGCGGTATTCCGCCAGTTCGCGTTCTTCGCTGTTGTCGGCAAAATGTTCGAGGATAACAATCGCGTCAGGGGTATGAGCCCAGATTTGGTCCGCCATCCGCTTCAACAAAGCGATACGCGAATCATCACGCTGGGCAAAGCAACCGTCGTTCGTCTGGCTACCACTGCAGCGCGTGTTCTGTGTGAATCCCTTGGAAAGATCGAAGCGATACCCATCGACCTTGAATTCATTGAGCCAGTAGTGCGTCACGGTATCCACATACGCTTGCGTGTACGGGCTTTCATGGTTCATGTCGAAGAAGACGTTGTAGGGGTGCTTGGCGTCGCGGTTGAACCACGGGTTGGTGCTGAGCGGTTTTCCAAAACCGCCATCGGCCCCGAACTCAAAATACATCAACGCATAGGGGTTGGGGATGTCCTGGTGGTTGAGCGCGATGTCGAGGATGACGGCGATGCCTTGCTCGTGGCACTTGTCGATAAACTCCTTGAGCTTTGCTTTCGTGCCGTAGTACTTGTCCGGCGCAAACATGAATGTCGGGTTATAGCCCCAGCCTTCATTGCCGTTGAATTCCATGATCGGCATCAGTTCAATCGCATTTACGCCCAGTCTCTTGAAATAGCCGATGGTGTCGATCAACTCCTGGTAGTTGCGCATCCCCTCCCCGAAGAAATCGCGGATCAACAGCTCGTAGATGATCAAATCCTTTTTCGCCGGCTTGGTGTAACCGGTGGCTTTCCAGACGTAGGGAGCCTGGTTGGTCTGAAGTACAGCCACCCGGTTCTCGTAGGACTTGGAGCGAATCGCCTTGGTCGGGTAGCGCTTCAATCCGGCGTAGGCCGCGGTAGGAATGTATTGGTCGTCCGGATCCAGGATTTTGTCCGCATAGGGATCAGCCACCCAAAGCGATTCGTCAACGAGGTATTGATAGCCATACTCTTCGCCGGCGGTGAGCCCGGTGACTTCCTTCCAGAAATACTCGCCGTCTCGGCTCATCTGGTAGGAGGATGATACTTCCCAATCGTTGAAATCGCCCGACACATACACCGAAGTTTTGTTCGGTGCCCACAGGCAAAGTGTAGCCCGCGTCGGGTCGGATGCGTTGTAGTTGATGCCGGGTATGATTCCGGCAGGACGTGGTGCAGATGGACTGGCCGTGGAATTGAGGTAAGCGAACGAAGTCTCTTCCGTCTTCAGGGGATCCGCCACCGACGTTGCACGAACCACCATCTCCGTTGTCCCGGAAGATGTTGTTACCGTATGGTTGTATTGAAAGGTTGTGGTATTGGACTGCGTGGCCGTCTCCACACCATTCACGAGCAATTTGTAGTTGGCCGCGGTGGGCGTCTCGGCCGAAATGGCAATCACATCCCCCAGGTCTACAAATACGAAAGGCGTAGTCGGGGTTTGCAGCCTGACCTGGAAACTTCCATTCCAGAAATCGAGTACCGCATCTGCTGTTTGTCCGTCAGGCCAGTCGTTGCCCTTCAGCAGGATTCCGATTTTACTCTGACCTGCAATACTCGACGTAAAGAATGCCGACGGAACAAACGATATCTCGAACAGGATACGGCCTGCCACCGTCTTCTTGGTGAAGCGCGGGCCGGCGGGGCCGTTGACACCCGTCACCGCGGCGTTGGAACTCGCCGGGTTGATGTTGTATTTCGCGTTGATGTTTGACCCCGGAATCCAGACCCAGGCGTACGCTACCGAAAGCCCCTGGAGGGGTGTGCCCGTTACGTCGTAGGTAACGGTGATCAACGTGGACGGTGTGAAGAAACTTGGACTCACCACCGGCGTGATACTCTCCGCAGCCATCAGTCGACCAACGGCAAGGGTACAGAAAATGAGACCAAGCCAGGTTCGGCGTCCGAGAACCTGAAGAGAAAGGTAGGCCGGGAATTGAATGTTCATGCAGGCACCAAAGATAGAAAACGGAGGGCTCTCACCCCCCTTTTTCGGTCCGGTCTGACGAGCCCCCTAGCGGGGCTTTACTCGTAAACGTTTGCGGACTCGATTTCGGGAAAAAAACCGTTAAACAAACTTGCGGTTAGCGCCAAAAAACGGACTATTGTAATCGGTAAGGTTAAGAATCCATTATTAAATTTGATCCTCTCTAACAATCAAACTATGCTTAAATCAATGCTCAAAGGCATCATAGCGGTAGCTGTGATCGCTTTCGCGTCGTCTTGCAGCGACGACAAATCGAATATCGGCGGGGGCGGAAGCGTTCCGGTGGCCGATGGTTTCTACGTGACCAAAGTTGGCGTGACCCCTACGGCGGCCGATCAACTGAAAGACGAGGTAGTTGAAGACGACGGCTTTGCCACGCAGGCAAGAGCAGGGTTCCTCGCAAACTACGTATACCTGACCGCTGGCACGTATAACGTTGTAAGCGTTATCGACCAGGAAATCGCCAAGACGTTCGGCGGAGCTTCGGCCGTAGCTGGCACGCCGGCAGTCGGAACCTCCGGCGCTTCTGAGTGCAATCTGAATGAGTACATCCTCGTGGAAGAGTTTGCAGAAAACGGTGCAGCTGTTACAATTGACACCGAAGGCCTCTACAAGGTTGGCTTCGACAACACCCTGAAGGAGATCTGGTTCCTCCGTATTCAAAAGGCACACGTAATCGGTGGCGCAACGAGCTTCGGCTGGTCGCAAAACGCCGATGGCGAAATGAGCATCGAAGGCACTCCTTCAGCTGCTGGTGTAACTTTCAAGAAGACGAACATCGTGCTCAAGAACGGCGAGTGGAAACTCCGCTTCGACTGCCGCTGGTCGGTTGACCGTCGTATCGATGCGGGTGCTGGCTTTGATGCCACTAACGGTTATGTTTCCTTCACCAACTTTGGTGGTACGACTACCCTCCTCGCCCCCGGTGGTGCTAACCTCACCATTCCGTTCGGTTCTGACGGTAAGTACACCGTGCAACTGGCTTGGACACCCGCTACCGGCTTTGTCCTCACGACCACCAACACCGAGCCGATCGCTCCCAAGGCCGTTAACTCCTACGCTTGGAGTATCATCGGAAGTGCCCGTGTAAATCCTCCCAGCGGTACTGGTTGGGCTGATCCTGACACTGACCTTCCGTTGAAGACCGGTTCAACCACCACGAGCGCAACCTATGAGATCGCAACCATCGCATTGTCTGAAGGCGGCGAGTTCAAGTTCCGCGCTGAAGACAACTGGGGTATCGTGATCAAGCCGGGCGCATCCATCCTCGGCACGGTAACCGGTGACACTAACTTTGAATCCACCGGCGGTGGCGACCCGAACTGGAAAGTGAAAGTTGGCGGCGCAGGTAACTACAAGATTACCATTGCCACGACCAACACAGGCCAGACCTGGACCTTGACGTTCGTGAAGCTTT
>JAYRXB010000538.1:0-6391 GCA_041917735.1 Cyclobacteriaceae bacterium | reverse complement strand
CATGGAGGATACTGCGCCGATGACAATCGTTGAAAGGTAAAAGTAGTCGTAATACTTGCTGTACTTGACGCCGATCAGGAAGGACAGTGCCTTGTTTCCGTAGTACGAATAGGAGAAGAGTGAGGTCACCGCAAAGAAGAAGGCGCAAAGCAACAGCAGGTATTTCCCGGCTGCTCCCAATGAGCTTTCGAATGCCAGCGCAGTGATTGTTACGCCGGTAGCGTCACTTCGCCATACACCGGTGGCCAGGATTGCCAGCGCCGTAAGCGTGCACACCAGCAGCGTATCGATGGCCGGGCTCATCATGGAAACCAGCCCTTCGCGGATGGGTTCTTTACTTTGGGATGCTCCGAGGGCCATGGGTGCCGTGCCAATGCCTGCTTCGTTGGAGAATGAGGCGCGCCGAACGCCGGCAACGATGAGGCCGCCGACTACGCCTCCGAGTGCGGGCGGCGCGGTGGAATATTCGCCTTTGAAGGCATCGGTGACGATCATCCAGAGAATGTCGGGTACGGCATGAAGATGAATCAGCAGGATAGCCAGCACGCAGCCGAAGTAGATGATGATCATCAGGGGAACCATCTTGCCTGCCCAACTTCCAATGCGCTGGATGCCGCCAAGGATCACCATGGCGGAGATGACGGTCAGCACGAGGCCGATGCCGAACTTCAGGGTGTTGATGTCGTACCCCAGGAGGCCAAACGACCATGCCTTGGCCTCGGGTGAGTCGACGCCGATATCGATGATGGCCTGGGTAAGCTGGTTCGCCTGGAAGATCGGCAGGCAGCCAATCATGCAGCACACGCTGAACAGAACTGCCAGCGGCATCCAGCGTCGCCCGAGGGCTTCGCGGATAACATACATGGGGCCTCCCTGGATTACACCTTCCGAATCTTTTCCGCGGTACATCACCGAGAGCGTGCTGGTGAAGAAGTTTGTGGACATGCCCACGAATGCCGTCACCCACATCCAGAACAGCGCGCCGGGACCACCGATGGCAATGGCGGCGGCAACGCCGGCGATGTTGCCCATTCCTACGGTTGATGCCAGGGCGGTTGAGAGTGCTTCATACGGAGAGATTTGACCGGGGTCATTCGGGTCGTGGTATTTACCGCGCAGAACATCAATGCAGTGGTGCAGGTAGCGGTAGTGGAGCAGTCGCGAATAGAAGAAGAAAAAGAGTCCGCCGAGAATCAGGATGAACAGCACCGGGGTCCAGACTCCGGTAGCTATCGAATTAATGAGTTCACTCATTCGGAAGGGTTAGGCCTGCAAAATAGGGAAATTTATGCTCGGGCAATTCAGGGCCTTGCCGGCTGGTACGTCAGCAGCTTCTGTGAAACGCCGGTCCACAGGCAAAGTTGCCAAAGGAGCCGTGCACCGACATTGGCATCCCAGTCGTCTGAGTTGCCAGGGGCCACTTCATTGAGGTCAAACCCAATGATGGTCCGACCGCTGAGGGCAACGGATTTGATGAGGGTCGTAGCCTGGTGAAAGTCGAGCCCACCCGGGACCGGTGTACCAGTATGTGGGCAAAACCGCGGATCGAGGCCGTCGATATCGAAACTGATGTAGACTTTCTCCGGCAAGCTATCTACGATCTCTGCAACGAGCGCTGGCCAGCGTTTGCCATCGTCTTGCTGCGACCGGAGGTCATCGTCAAAGAACGTGCGGATCCTTCCGCCGGCACGCAGGATGAGCTGATGCTCCTCCTCGCAGAAATCACGAATGCCGACCTGGACGAGTTTTTTCACCGCGGGAACCTTCAGGGCATTGTACATGACGCTACCATGCGAATAGGAGAACCCCTCGTAGGCTTTGCGAAGATCGGCATGGGCATCAACCTGCAAGATGCCAAAGCGATCATGCCGTTCGGCCAACGCCCGAATCAATCCAAGCGGTGTGCTGTGGTCCCCGCCGAGGATGCCGACGATCTTTCCGTCATTCAACAATGTGGATGCCTGGTTCTTGACGTAGACATTCATCGTTCCACACGCTTCGTTTATTCGCTCGCGAAGGACTGCGGCTTCGGTGGGCGCTGCATGGCATCGTTCTACCAGCATGCGCAGTTGGCGGTTTGTCTCTGCCAGCGACGCGGGAATTTCGGAAAGGTGTGTCCCCAGCATCCAGGCGTCTGGAATATCGCGATGAAAGAAATCGATTTGACGGGAGGCCTCCAGGATGGCTTGCGGTCCTTGTGCTGTGCCGGTGTGATAGGATACTGTTGCTTCCCAGGGAACCGGTACGATGACCACCCGGGCAGATTCCCGCGTGAAGGGCAGGCCAAACAGTGTGCCGGACAGGCCAGGGCCGTTTATGTCAAAACCGGGGTGAGTGTCGGGACTACTCATTCATTCAGGCAGGTAGGTGTTGAAGCGAAACCTCCCGAAGATCGTGATCAAATGTCGTCCACGACCGGGAGCTCGATTGAAACAACGCGATGCCCGCCGGAGCCAGGTCGATGGTGCGATTGGCCATGCCGCTGGCCAGGCATGAAATCGCTGGATTGTGACCGACGCAGATGACGGTGCCGCAGGACGCTTCAAGTTTGCGAATAACTTCCAGCCACATGGCCATTTCCGCCTCGTAGAGACTATCCAGGAGTCGAACGTGGGTGGCCGGAAGGCGCATGGATTCGGTGATGAGCATGGCCGTTTGCCGTGCTCGTACCGCGCTGCTGGAAATCAGGATATCGGGCTGTACGGTATTCCGGACAAGGTCGAATCCAATTTTTTTTGCCTGCGCTTCACCGTCGGCGGTCAGCAGGCGGTCATAATCGGCCTGACCAGCTTGTTTACCAGCCGTTTGCGCATGACGAACAAGGATTATTTGCTTCGACACCGGGTGATGAAATTGGTCTAACTTCCGACGTGGATTGTGTGCAAATATGAAGTGCGAAAATTGATTTTTTAAAAAATTGTGATATTTGGGGCCTTCTGAATCAACTTTTTAATGGCAAAGAATCTCGTGATTGTGGAGTCGCCGGCGAAGGCGAAGACGATTGAAGGTTATCTCGGAAAAGATTTCAAAGTATCGTCCAGCATGGGTCACGTCCGTGATTTGCCGAAAGGAAATGGCGCGATTGACGTCGAAAACAACTTCCAGCCAACCTATGAAGTAAGCCCCGAAAAGAAGGAGGTGATCGCCAAGCTGCGGAAGATGGCTGATGAAGCTGAAATGGTTTACCTGGCAAGCGATGAAGACCGTGAAGGGGAGGCCATTTCCTGGCACCTGAAGGAGGTGCTGGATCTCAACGACAAGAAGACACGCCGCATCGTCTTTACTGAAATCACGAAGAAGGCCATCCTCAATGCGATCCAGAACCCGCGCGGCATTGATATTGACTTGGTGAATGCGCAACAAGCCCGACGCGTGCTCGACCGCCTCGTGGGCTTTGAACTTTCGCCCATCCTCTGGAAAAAGATAAAAACGGGCTTGTCGGCCGGCCGCGTACAGTCGGTGGCCGTCCGTCTCGTAGTGGAACGCGAGCGGGAGATTGAACGATTTGAAGCCAAGTCGTCGTTTAAGGTGGTAGCCCGGTTTGACCTGGGTAAAGGAAAACAGCTGACGGCAGACCTCGCTGAGAAATTTGATACCGAGCAGGAGGCCATGGAGTTCCTGGAGTCCTGCAAGGGTGCTACGTTTACCATCAGTGATTTGCAGAAAAAGCCTGCCCGAAAATCACCGGCACCGCCGTTTACTACCTCGACCATGCAACAGGAAGCCGGCCGCAAGCTAGGCTTCAGCGTTTCTCAAACCATGGTGGTGGCCCAGAAGCTGTACGAAGCGGGAAAGATCTCGTACATGCGTACCGACAGCGTCAACCTGTCGGATGAGGCTGTACAGGGAGCCACCCGCCAGATCGAAACGGCCTACGGGAAGGAGTTCGTTCACAACCGGGCCTACAAGTCAAAGTCAAGCAGCGCACAGGAGGCCCACGAAGCTGTGCGTCCTACCGACTTCTCCGTCCTTGATCCGGGAATGGACAGCGGTGCAAAACGATTGTATGAATTGATCTGGAAGCGGGCCATCGCATCCCAGATGGCCGACGCCGAACTGGAGCGGACTACCGCAACCATTACGATTTCCACCAACCCCCGCACGCTGACAGCGACGGGCGAAGTGATTCGCTTTGAAGGATTTCTCAAGGTGTATCGCGAGTCGCGCGATGAAGATGAAGACGAGGGTGGAGAAGAAGGCAGTCGCATGCTGCCACCGTTGTCGATCGGGCAGGTCCTCGACCTCAGTACACTCGAGGCTACGGAGACGTTCAGCCGCCACGCGGCGCGCTACACCGAGCCGACACTGGTGAAAAAACTTGAAGAACTGGGAATTGGACGCCCGTCGACCTATGCGCCCACTATCTCCACCATTCAGAAGCGTGGCTATGTAGTCAAAGAGAGTCGCGAAGGTGAGGAGCGCAAGTACAAAACCTTGTCCCTGTCAAACAACACTATTTCCTCCCGGGTCGACACCGAAATCACGGGTGCCGAAAAGAACAAACTGTTTCCGACGAACATCGCGATGGTCGTCAACGACTTCCTGGTTGAGCATTTCCCGGACATCACCAACTATTCGTTTACGGCGGAGATTGAACAGGAGTTTGATGAAATCGCCAACGGAAAGCTCAAGTGGCAGAAGATGATCGAGCAGTTCTACCGTCCGTTTCACAAGACGGTCTCCAAAACGGAGTTGGTGGAGCGGTCATCCGTACAAAACAAGAATCGGGAGCTGGGCGTTGATCCGAAGTCGGGCAAGAAAGTGTATGCCAAGTTGGGTCGCTTCGGCGCCTACATCCAGATCGGTGAGAACCCGGAAGACGGTAACCCCGAGAAGCCCAAGTTTGCCAGCCTTCGCCCGGGGCAATTCATCGAGAACCTTACGCTGGAAGACGCACTGGAACTGATGAAGATGCCACGTGACCTTGGTCTCTTCGAGGAGAAACAGGTGGTGGCAAACATTGGCCGCTTTGGGCCATACGTGCTGCACGACAAGAAATTTGTTTCCATTCCGAAAGGAGAGGACCCCTATACCATCACGCCGGAGCGCGCCGTGGAGCTCATCCTGGCCAAGCGTGAGGCCGACAAAAACAAGACGATCAAGCTTTTTGCAGAGAACCCGGATGTGCAGGTGTTGAATGGCCGCTTTGGGCCTTACATCAAAGCCGGCAAGAAGAACGTTAAGATCCCGAAGGACAAAGTGCCTGCCGACCTGACCCTGGAAGAATGCCTGGTGCTGGCGGAAAACGCCCCGGAACGCAAAGGGCGCTTCTTCCGGCGCAAAAAGGAATAGCCGGTCGTACCGGGCAAAACTCCCCTTAGCCATTTCCTTGTACCGGGAAAGTACCGGATGATTATATTGTGTGTAAATCATCCGCCCTATGAGAATTCTCCTCATCCTCATTCTCGTTGCCGTTGGCTTTCCCCTGGTGGCACAACCAACGGTTGAAAGTTTCATGAGTGCCCCGATGGCGTCTTCGGTGGCCGGTTCCCCTGACGGCAAGCAGCTGGCCTGGGTACTGAACGATCGTGGTACCCGGAACATCTACGTGCGCAACGCGCAAGGACAGGTACGCAAGCTTACGCCCTATGAGCACGATGATGGCGAGGAGCTTTCACAATTGGTGTTTTCACCCGACGGAGCGCACCTCGTCTATGTTCGTGGAGGTGACCAAAGCCGGGAAGGGCTCAGTCCCAATCCCACAAGCGGATCCGACGGCGCCGAGCAGGCGGTATGGTGCATTGGTCTGCACGACAACAATCTCTTCCGGCTGGCGGCCGGTTCAGACCCGGTATTTTATCCGGATGGCAAGCACCTTCTTTTTTCCAAGGGCCCGCAGATCCAAACCATAGCCGTGGCCATGGGGGCGACACCGTCGCCATTGTTCTTTGCGCGCGGCAACAATGGTGACCCGCGGTTTTCTCCGGATGGCAAGGAAATTGTTTTTGTCAGTTACCGCCGCGATCACAACTTTATCGGTGTCTACAATTTTGAAGCAAAGAAGATACGGTGGATAGCCCCTGAAGTCGGTCTCGACCGCTTGCCGGTGTGGTCACCGGATGGTAAACGCATTGCCTTCATCCGTTCTCCTGGCCTTCAGGCTGATGAGCTGATCAGTTTTGTGGGCGGCCGCCGCTTTTCGGTGTGGGTGGCCGACGCGGCGACCGGGAGCGCCAAATCGGTGTGGTCTTCCCTGGCCGATGATGGGGGATTTGCGCAAATGTATCCCAACCCGCCGATGGCATGGACCACCTCAGACCGTATCCTGTTCTTTTCGGAGCATGAGGGATATGATCATGTGTACTCCATGAAGCCGGATGGCTCAGAGCTGAAGGATGTTACACCCGGTGATGGAGAAGTGGAAAGCTATGTGCTCGATGCCACTCAGACT
>JAYRXB010000537.1:0-8555 GCA_041917735.1 Cyclobacteriaceae bacterium | reverse complement strand
TTCCCACCCAAGCCCAGGACACGCCCGTGCTGGATGCCTACCTGAAGCAGGGATTGGAGCAAAACCTCGTCCTGCAGCAGAAGAGCATATCGCTGGAGAAAGCGATGCTGTCGCTGAAGATTGCAAACGGGATGTTTTCTCCCTCCTTGACCCTGCTGGGCAACTTCCTCAGCGGTACCGGCGGCCGTAACATTTCGTTTCCCGTCGGCGATTTGCTGAACCCCGTCTACGCCACGCTCAACCAGCTCACGGCCTCCAACCAGTTTCCGCAAATCGAGAATGTCAATACCAACTTCCTTCCGAAGGATTTCTACGACGTACGGGCACGAGCCTCCGTTCCGCTTTTCAATACGGATCTGATCTACAACTCGAAGATCAAGGGGCGACAGGTTTTGTTGCAGGAGTACGAGGTGCAGATCTACCAGCGCGAACTGGTGCGCAACATCAAGATCGCGTACTTCAATTACCTGAGCGCCCGCGAAGGTGTGGCCATCTACCAGAGTGCCCTCGTCCGCGCCGAAGAAGGCAAACGGGTGAATGAGTCGCTGCTGTCCAATGGCAAGGGGCTTCCTGCCTATGTCCTTCGTTCCCAAAGCGAAATCGAAACGGTGCGGGCGCTGCTCGTGGAAGCCGAACGGCAGGTCGACAACGGTAAACTGTACTTCAACTTCCTGCTGAATCGTGAACCCGACCAGGAGATTGACACCAACTACCAGCCTGACCTGGCGCACATGGAGGGATTGCTCCAGCAGGAAGCCAGTGCGGAGCGCCGGGAAGAACTTCAGCAGCTGAAGACGTCGCAGGATATCAGCCAGCAGGTGCTCCGGATGAGCAAGTTGTTCTGGTCGCCTCGCCTCAGCGGGTTTATCGATTTCGGCGCGCAGGCCGAGAACCTGAAGTACAACAGCAACGCCAACTACAACCTGATCGGCCTCCAGTTGGAGATGCCGCTCTTTGCCGGCTTCACGAACCGGCACAAGATCTCGCAATCGAAGCTGGATCTGCGCAGCACCGAAATCAGCCTGCGGCAAACGGACCAGCAACTGAACATGGCCACGCAAGCGTCGCGCAACGCCCTGATCAGTTCGTACCAGAACTACCAGTCCGCACGGCAACAATTGGAAGCCACACAGAGCTACCAGCGGCTCATTGACAAGGGCTACAAGGAAGGCGTCAACACCTTCATCGAAGCGGTGGATGCCCGCAACCAGCTGACCAGCGCCGAGCTTTCGGTGCGACTGAATCTGTATCGCCTGCTGGCTGCCGAAGCAAGCCTGGAACGAGAAACAGCTTCTTATCCCCTCAACTAATCTGAAACTCACACTCCTCTTCTTATGAAATACGCACTTTACCTCGCACTGATCGGTACCGTACTGCTGGCGTGCAGCGAGTCACCGAGCAAGAAAGAAACCACTACACGCGTTGCCGAGCGTGTTCCGGTTAGTATCCAGCCGCTGGCCGTGGAAGAAATTGCCACCGTGGTACAAACCTCCGGGCTCTTCACCACCGATGACGAAACCTACCTGTCGTTCAAGACCGGTGGTGTGATCGCCAAAATGTTCGTGAAGGAAGGAGATGCCATCCGGTCGGGACAGTTGTTGGCCACCCTTAACCTCACAGAGATAGAAGCGCAGGTCGCCCAGGCTCGCCTGGCCTTTGAAAAAGCCGAGCGCGACTTCGCCCGGGTGAAAAACCTTTACCAGGACAGCGTGGCCACGCTGGAGCAGTTTCAGAACGCGCGCACCGGCATGGAGGTGGCCTCCAAGCAACTGGAAGCCGCGAATTTCAACAAGTCGTACTCGGAGATTCGCGCGCTCGGCAACGGCTTTGTGTTGCGCAAGATGGCCAGTGAAGGCCAGGTGATTTCACCCGGCTCACCGGTATTCTTTACCAACGGGGCCGGCCGCGGACAGTGGATTCTCAAGGCAGGCATCAGCGACCAGGAGTGGGCCGCCATCCAACACGGCGACATGGCCACCATCACCACCGATGCGTTGCCCGACCAGTCCTTCCAGGCACGCGTCATTCGCAAGTCCGAGGGCACCGACGCGCAGAGCAGTTCGTTCACGGTCGAGTTGGCCGTGATTGAAGGACGCGGGTTGGCCAGCGGCTTGTTCGGAAAAGCCACCATCCAGGCCTCGCGGCGACAGAAGGCCTGGAGAATTCCCTACCAGTCTATTCTCGACGGCGATGCCAAATCTGCCTATGTATTTGTCACCGACGATGAACAGACCGCGCGGCGTGTTCCGGTTGTCCTCGGCCGGATTGAGAAAGACCACGTGATCGTAGTGAGTGGGTTGGAACAAGCCAAATCGCTGATCGTGAGCGGCAGCGCCTACCTCAAAGACGGATCGCCCATCACCGTGACCAAGTAACCGGACTTACTTTTTTCCAACGCCAACCTCATTCTCATGAAAATATCGGACTACGCGGTAAAGAACTACCAGTTTACGCTGGTGATCTTCCTGATGGTGGTCGCCCTTGGCATCACCACCATCCTCAACATGCCCCGGTCGGAAGACCCCGAACTCCATTCGCCCCAATTCCCCATCGTGGTGATCTACCCGGGAACGAGCCCCAAAGACATGGAGGAGCTCGTGGCCGAGCCCCTGGAGCGGGAGATCTCTGAACTGGAGAACATCAAGCGCATCAAGACAACCTTGAGCGACGGTGTGATGGTCATGTTTGTGGAGTACCTCTACGAAAGCGACGTGGAGGAAAAGTATTCCGAGCTGGTGCGGGAAGTGAATGCGTTGCGCGACGAGTTGCCGGCCAACATCACCAGTATCGAAGTGCGGAAGGTTACCCCTTCTGATGTCAACATTCTGCAACTCGCACTTGTGTCGGAGAACGCCTCGCGGGAGAACCTGAAGCGATTCGCAGAAACCCTGCAGGACCGGCTCGAACAAATCAAACCCCTCAAGAAGGTGGAAGTCCACGGCCTTCCCGACCCGGTGGTGCGCGTCGACCTGAAACTAGACAAGATGGCGCAGTGGCGCTTGCCGCTCAATGCCGTGATCGGAAGCCTGCAGAGTGAAATTGCCAACATCCCCGGTGGAAGCATCAATGCGGGCACCAAGTCGTTCAACATCAAGACCAGCGGCAACTACCGGAATGCCGAAGAGATCCGCAACACCATCGTCCACTCCTCCAACAATCGCAACATCACGCTCGGCGACATTGCCGACGTGTATGCGAGCTTCTCCGAAGAAACCCACATTACACGCCTCAACGGCCACCGCTGCGTGCTCGTCACGGCGGCGCTGAAGCCGGGGGAGAACATTACCAAGGTGCAGGACCTCTATTTGCCCGTGATCGAAAAGTACCGGGCTGAACTTCCGGCAAACATCGACCTGATTCATCACTTCGACCAGGCCGAGAACGTAAACAAGCGACTTGGCGGACTGGGCATCGACTTTGCGATCGCCATCCTTCTGGTGGCCATCACCCTGCTGCCCCTCGGCCAGCGTGCAGCCCTGATCGTGATGATCTCCATACCCCTTTCGCTTGCCATCGGCATTGTGATGATGAATGCGCTGGGGTACAGCCTCAACCAGCTCAGCATTGTGGGGTTGGTGGTGGCCCTCGGCCTGCTCGTCGACGACAGCATCGTGGTCGTGGAAAACATCGAACGCTGGATGCGCGAAGGACACTCGCGCCTGGAAGCCACGCTGAGCGCCACGCAGCAGATCGGGATCGCCGTGATCGGCTGCACGGCCACGCTCATCATCGCCTTCCTTCCCCTGGTCTTTCTTCCGGAGGGAGCGGGAGAGTTTATCCGCAGCCTGCCCATGGGCGTGATCACTTCGGTGCTCGCTTCCATGCTGGTGTCGCTCACCATCATCCCGTTTCTTTCCAGCCGCCTGTTGAACGAGAAGCACGGTCATCCCGACGGCAACCTCTTCATGCGCGGGCTGAAGAAACTGATTCACGGCAGCTACGCCCGACTGCTGGACAAAGCACTGGCCCGGCCGTGGTGGGCGATCGGCGTGGCCGCCGTGGTGTTCATCGCCTCGTTGCAGCTTTTTGGCGTCATCGGCTTCAGCCTGTTCCCGGCCAGCGAGAAGCCCCAGTTTATGGTGGAAATCACCACGCCGCTGCAGTCCAACCTCGACTTCACCGACAGCGTGACGCGGCAGGTGGAGGCCGGCTTGCAAGAGTATTCCGAAGTGGAATACTACACCGTCAATGTGGGCAAAGGCAACCCGCGGATTTACTACAACGTGATCCCGGAAAATGAACGCACCGACTACGCGCAGATTTTTGTGCAGTTGCGCGAGGAGACGTCCGCCGAAGAGAAGCTGGCGCTGATCAACACCCTGCGGGCCAGGTGGACGCCCTACCCGGGAGCCAAGGTGGAAGTGAAGAATTTTGAGCAAGGTCCCCCGATCAATGCGCCAGTGGAGGTGCGCCTGTTTGGCGATGACCTCGACACCTTGCGTGCGCTGGCGGGTAGGGTGGAGCGCCTGCTCGCCGCCACCGAAGGCACGATCTACGTCAGCAACCCGGTCGAGCACCTCAAGTCCGACATCAAAGTCAACATCAACAAAGAGAAAGCCCAGATGCTGGGCGTTCCCACGGTCAACATCGACCGGACGGTTCGCCTGGCCGTGGCCGGGTTGAGCGTAGGCAAGTTTTCGGCCGAGAACGGAGACGATGTGAACATCCTCGTGACGAAGGGCAACGTGGGCACGCCTTCGCTGAGCGCGCTTCAGAACCTGTACGTCAACAACGAGCAGGGCCGTGCTATCCCGTTGCACCAGGTGGCCAACCTGGAGCTCGAAGCCTCGCCGCTCAACATCAACCACTTCGACAAAATCCGCATGGTGTCCGTGACCGCCTTTGTCGACAAGAACTTCCTCGTCAGCAACGTGATTACCGACGTGATGGGACAGATGGAGAAGGAAAAGCTGCCTGCGGGCTATTCGTACAGCATGGGCGGCGAAGTGGAGAGCCGGCAGGAGTCGTTTGGCGGCTTTGAGAGCGTGATCATCGTCACCATCTTCCTCTTCATCGCCGTGCTGATCCTCGAGTTCGGCACCTTCAAGAGTACGCTCATCGTGTTGTCGGTCATTCCGTTGGGGATTGTCGGCGCGGTGCTGGCGTTGTTCATCACCGGCAACTCGTTGTCGTTTGTGGCGGTGATCGGGCTGATTGCGCTGGCCGGCATTGAAGTGAAGAACACAATCCTGCTGGTCGACTTTACCAATCAGTTGCGCGAGCGGGGCATGGGCCTGGAAGAAGCCATCCGCGAAGCGGGGGAGGTGCGTTTCCTGCCCATCATCCTCACTTCGTTGACGGCGATCGGCGGCCTGCTGCCCATCGCGTTGTCGTCCAACCCGCTGATCTCGCCCCTGGCGATCGTCTTGATCGGCGGCCTGATCAGCTCCACGCTGCTCTCGCGGGTGGTGACGCCCGTAGTATACAAACTCATCCCGCCGAGGGTGAAAGCTGAAAGCTAATGGCCAAAAGCCAACAGCCAACCGAACCGCCGTATCGTGTGCCGGTGTTTGTACTCACGCACCATCCGCGGGCCCCGCTCGCGATGAAGGGCGGCACCGTCTTTCATTTTGTCACCGACGGCATCGCCTCCGCCCTGGCGCAGGCCCGTGCGGCTGCCGGCGACAAAGACATCCGGATCGGCGGCGGCACGGCCACGGTCCGTCAATTTCTCCAGGCCGACCTCATCGACGAACTGCACCTGGCGCAATCACCCGTGTTTCTGGGCCAGGGCGAAAATTTGTTTTCCGGATTGGATTGGGCGAAGCTGGGCTACAAGATAGAACGGGTCAACGGGGAGAATGCGGTGCATTGGGTGTTGGGGAGGGAAACACGGTCTCCCATGGATTAATTTCAGTGCGCATCAGGACAAATGTGAATTAAACAATCATGGTCCTTGCATTTGATCAAGAAATGCTTCTCCGGCCTTCAAGCCACATGAAATTTATCTTCGCAATGTATTTTGATCATTGGAACAAGGTGAAACCTTTCTCCCTTAGTATCTTGGGTATTCTTTGCAACTTTTTCGTTGAGACATGAGTTGCTACAAACTTCCCAAATGGAATAATGGTCCTCTTTAAATACTTGTTCATATGTTCTTGATCCCTATACTTTCTCTTTGTGTCAAGATAAATGTGCTTTTGATAGGCATCAACAAGCTCCTCTAATTTCAAGCTTCTCTCCCGCAACAAATCTTGATTGAAAATCAGTGTGTCAATTCCAACTATTGTCAGCGGTTGAATTCGTTCAGTGTGGAATCCTTCAGCTTTTAACTTCTTTACCTCATCCATAAACCAATCGTTAACAATTGTGTTCAAACCTATTACGTCATATTGGTGGTCATGCACGACAACCATTGGATAGATGTATACAGAATTTGCCTTATAAGCGGTATCAACAATAATTGACATCTGTAGAATCCGTTTGATGTTCTTGATTAGTTGAAGAACCGCCTTCGGGCCCGTATCAGAATATAACTTCTTCCTGAATGCATCTTCTAAAAGTGCATAGTCATATGAGGTCTTTACTTGTGCTCTTATTAGGAAATCTTTTGATTCAAACAAAAAGATCACATTGCCTTTCCTGATGTAATAATCCGGCTCAGCGTCTAATCCGGCATCTTTCATTTGTTGGCCGTTGAATTCAATGTATCTTGACTGATAAATTCCTTCCAGAACTTTGTACAATAGTGTTCTTTCTGAGAATTCATCACTGTATAGACTGTGCAGTTCCTTTATTTTCTCTTTAGAGGGCAATGTTTTGTTGATTTCTGCGAGCTTGAAATACAATGACTTGAAGACTTTCTCAAGCACAAAGAGACTAAAGATTATTCGGTACAAACCTGATTTAACCTTGTAGAGCGGTTTATCTCTCAATTTCTTGAAATCATAATCCGCCAAGCCTTCGTTATCATCAACTATTAGCTTGTCGATGAATTCACAGTTTATATCAAAATCCTTGTCTTTCTTAACATCCAAATCAACGTGAGCTTCATGATCTTTATTGATTACAGACAAAACGATTGGTAGCAATTTCTGAAGGTACTGCTTCCAGGATTCGCATTTATAGTAACTCAGAAAAGCTGATAGAAGCGGTTTTGTTATGTCTTTAGATTCTAAATACTCAAACAACAGTATTGCTTTGACTACCTGTCCAGTAAAGAGTTCAACTTCGTTATAATTTAGAATGTCTGAGTATGGATATGATTGAGAGAAGAATTTTGCGGCCAGCTGCAGGTGAGCAGGGGCCTTTGTAGAAGAACTGAAGGCAATCGATTCCTTCTGGGCTCTAGCCTGATTCAACGCTAAGTATGCGAGAAATATGTTCTGTTCAACTTCCGCCGCAGATTGCGTTTGTTCATCGGTTAGATTATCAAAGGCATACTGGAATAGATTCAGACTTGCTTGGGGATTGATGATAGCAATTTCTGCTTGAGATTTTGCCTTTAAGTTACTTAAGCCAGTTAGTATCTTGTTGGCAAATTCAGCATTGTCTGTCCGGAAGAACATCCTGACTAATTCTCGATAGTCTTTATAGACAGAGTTTTGATTCTTGAATCCGAGTAGATATGCTCCAGCATGAAGTATACTACTTTTGCTAATTCCCTTTAAATAGTGATGTAGTTCCTTCGGATCTTCACCAAGCACTTCATTGTACTCAGCTATGAGTGTTACCTGTAAATGTGGTCCTTCCAAGTTGATGCGGTTATACCTAAGTATACGGCTACTTCGATAGTGTCTTGTTCCTTAAATGAAGTTCAACTACTTCCTTCTTTAGCTTGTTTACATCGGCGGCCGATGTGTTATCAGGAATTCTGCCTACTGTTTCCATAATCGTTTCGATGTCCTCTGAATTTAAGTGAATTTCTTCACGAGCGTAGTTTAGTATCGCGAGCCAATTAAAGTATTGATTCTTTATTTCCTTTGATTTTTCTATTGCTTCCAAATACAATTTTCGGCCCATTTCTGGAACTCCGCTTCTGAAACAAAGTAAGCCACGAGTAGCCCTCAAGCATATTTTCGTTATATCAGCAGCACCATCTGGATCGTCGGCAACCTTACTCATGTACATTCTGGCTTCCTCAAGCTTATTTTCGAGTGCAAGTGAATAGACGAGGTTGGTAATTATTTGAGGGTCGTTAGGATGAGAAATAAGCCCTGCCTTAAGGAAATCTCTAGATTTTTCCTGGTCATCCAATAAGGCGTTCGCGATATGCGCCCCAAGCATTACGGGTCTCTTTGAGAACGGCATGTCCAAAAACCATCTAAAAGTGCTATCAAGACACTCGGTTAGGTGATTGGTATGGAAGTATTCTAGCGCTTGTGCTTCGAAATTATGTTTTACGTGATAGTCATTTACATCAATCTTTATAGAAGGTTCTTTTGATGAAGCCCATTCAATTTGCGCGAGAGTATTGTCGTTCGGACAGATGAGTGATTTTCTAAATAGTTGGCGGCTCTTCTTAAGGTTGCCCTCCAGAAGTTCAATCGTCCCAATTGAGCTTGCAAGTTCCGAAATGCTGGACGATGAGAAATTATTTGAATTAATGATATCCA
>JAYRXB010000536.1:0-2965 GCA_041917735.1 Cyclobacteriaceae bacterium | reverse complement strand
GGCAGACATGGATGCGTTGCCGATCCAGGAGGCCAACGAGGTCCCCTACCGGTCGCAACAACCGGGTGTCATGCATGCCTGCGGTCATGATGTCCACACTACTTCCCTCCTGGGTACGGCCCGGATTCTCTTCGACCATCGCACGCAGTTTGAAGGCACGGTGAAACTTCTTTTCCAGCCCGGCGAAGAAAAAAACCCGGGTGGCGCTTCCTTGATGATCCGCGATGGGGCGTTGAAGAACCCCGCACCCGCAAGCATTATCGGTCAGCATGTTATGCCTTTGCTCCCAGCCGGAACCATTGGCTTCCGGGAAGGAATGTACATGGCAAGCTCCGACGAGATCTACCTGAAAGTTATTGGCAAAGGTGGTCATGCCGGAGCCCCGGAGTTGGTGGTCGATCCCGTGCTCATTACGGCGCACATCCTGGTGGCGCTTCAACAAGTCATCAGCCGGAATGCCAACCCTCGCCAGGCGACCGTACTTTCATTTGGAAAGGTGATGGCGGACGGTGCCACCAATGTGATTCCCAACGAAGTGACGGTGGCGGGCACTTTCCGGGCGCTCAACGAGCCATGGCGAGCCGAGGCCTTGTCAAAAATCGAGCGGATGGCAACAGGCATTGCCGAAAGCATGGGCGGACGCTGTGAGGTTACCGTGTCGCGCGGCTACCCGTATCTGGAGAACAATCCCGACCTGACAAGACGGATTCGCGCCGCCGCCGAAGAATACGTGGGCAAATCAAATGTTGTTGACATTGACATTACGCTGGGCTCAGAGGATTTTGCTTTCTACTCACACGAAATTCCGGCCTCCTTCTACCGACTAGGCACCCGAAACGACTCAAAGGGAATTACCGCTTACGTCCATACGCCGACGTTCGATATTGATGAATCGGCCCTGGGAATCGGACCTGGCCTGATGGCCTGGATGGCTATCCGGGAGCTTGGCTCCTGATCAATTAAGTCTTTGTTAATCACTTCCGCAAACCGGTAAGCCGTCTATCTTTACAGAACCCATGGAAGAGCAGCCGGCCCCAAACGCTTTGCCTGCCGCGCCCGGCTGGAAGACCATCGCGCGGAACACGGCGTACATCCTGCTTGCTCTCTTCATTTTTCTCTTTGCGCTTGACCTGTTGCTTTCCGCATTGCAACACCTTGGTCAGACCGCCGCGGAGACAATCATACTGGCCACTTCAAATCCATTTACCGCCCTCTTCATTGGTCTGTTGGCTACCGCGATCCTGCAAAGCAGCACCGCCACGACATCGATGACTGTAGCCCTTGTGGCGTCCGGGTCATTGACACTGCAAAGTGCGATACCGATAGTTATGGGCGCCAACATTGGAACAACGATCACGAGCACCATCGTTTCACTCGGCTTTCTACCCAAGAAGAAGGAGTTCCGCAGGGCCGTGGCCGCCGGCACCTACCATGACTTTTTCAACATCCTCACAGCCTGTATCCTTTTTCCGCTTGAGCACTACTTTCAGTTTCTCTCCCGTGTGGCATCCTATATCGCCGAACAATTCTTCAATCAACCGATTGGCCTGACGGAAGCCAATTTCACGTTACTGGGCGGTGGACTCAGCCGCATTACGGACTGGATCGCGCAATCGGTTGACAACGGGCTGATCTTGCTGACGGTCTCCACCATTTTTCTATTTGGCTCCATTCTCTTTTTCCGCAAGGTCCTCACCGACGTGCTGGGCCTTGGAGTTCCCGATCGCTTCCGTCAATTCTTTTTCCAGGTAGCATGGAAATCCTTTGCCTGGGGAGCGCTTACCACCGCGGCTATCCGGTCCAGTACGGTCACCACTTCGCTCGTAGTGCCGCTGGTGGCCAAAAAGGTGGTGAAGCTACGCGATGCGGTTCCTTTTATTCTGGGCGCAAACATTGGCACGACACTTAGTGCATTCCTGGCGGCTGTAATGAACTCCAATATCGCGATCAGCATCGCGATCGCACATTTTCTGTTCAATTTCATCGGTATCGTTCTCTTCTATCTTCTGCCAGGTCTTAATGAACTGCCCCTCGCCATTGCCAACGGGCTCGGCCGGCTTACCATGCGGTATCGCTTCATCGGCTTCGCCTACTTGCTGGTAACGTTCTTCCTGCTTCCCTTCTCGCTCATTTACTTCAACCGGGATGCCGTGCAGGTTACGGAGCTGACCTATCAGCACACCGCCAGAGGGAATAGTCATTTCACGACAGTCATTTCCAGGACTTACGAAAATCCATACTTGAGCAGTTGGTCGGAGCGGTCCGGTAATTCCTCCGCCGAATCCACACGACTCTACAGTGTCTATCATTTCAACAACCTGCTTATCCTCAACAACGAGTTGTTTGAGCTTAACCGTCCCGGCTTCTGTCGGGATGGTGAAGATAACGACGGGAAGTACACACTCTGCATTCGCGAGATCTTGCCTTCCCTAAAGCTCACCGACAAGCTTACGGTAGACTCCGTCTTTGTATTTGAAAAGCGGTATGGGAACCGGGCCGACGTCTCGGTACGAAGTTATATCGGGGCCCGCGACTATTTCCTGGTAAGGCGGGAGGTGCTGGACAGTACCGGCAATGTTCAATCGACCATTGGTTTGGTCAGCATGGTGCGGAAATAGGCCTACCAAAGACATCCCGGCGCATGGCAGTGGATTATGGACTAAAGACCCAAATTCAACTATATTGCACCTATGGAAAAAATCGCCGAGTCGATACTGAAATTCCTGAAGTTAGACAGCCTGGTGAGCCATGTGACCGGTTACGTGGAGGCGCGTATCGAGCTGATGAAAGTGGAGATACGCGAGGATGTCGCCAAGACCGTTTCCCGCGCCATCGTCATGCTCACCCTGATTCTCGTTGGCTTCCTGTTTCTACTCTTCCTCAGCATAGGCCTTGCCCATTTCATTACGTCATATGTCCACTCCGCCTACCTCGGATATTGGTCCGTGGCAGGGATTTACGGAGT
>JAYRXB010000535.1:0-5905 GCA_041917735.1 Cyclobacteriaceae bacterium | reverse complement strand
CGCGGCCTTCAATCCGGTTGCTTCCCACAATCCGGCTGCCCTTGGCCTCAGCCACGGCATAGAAAGGCTGCGCTTTCTGCTTGACAAACTCGTCAAACAGGATGGCCGTGGGCTTGGGCAATTCCCTTCCCTCATTCAGTGCATGCACATCCAGGAGGCCGGTAATCAGGTCGCCGCCGCCCTGCGCACACTCCCGAATGAGGCGGAGCAACTCAAGCTGTTGCGGCGTAGGGTGATTCTCACGTTCCAGGATTTGGGCAAGTCCCATGATGCGGTTGATGGGCGATTTGAGGTCGTGCGCCACAATATTCATCAGCGTATCCTTCTCGTGGTTGAGCAAGTCGAGGTCATGGTTGCTGCGTGTCAGTATCTCGTTCTGTTTGATAATTTCTTCGCGCTGTGCCCGGATGTGCTGGTTTTGGTCTTCGAGTCGCTGATTGACCTGCTTTCGCTTCCTGCTGACTACCCAAGTCAGGATAATGAGCACACCGCCAAACGCCACGACGATCAGACTCAGGGTATTCTGAAACCGCTGCTCGGCGATCAGCGCTTCATCGCGTGCCTGGCGGGCTTTGAGCAATTCGTTCTCCTTTTCGGTCTTCTCAATCATCAATTGAAACTCCAGGCGCTCGATTTCCCGGTTCAGGTCCTCTTTCTCAATTTTAGCCTGCAGCAACTGGAATGTGTTCTCATATTCTTTCGCCTTTGCCGGTTGATTCAACCCCGTGTATACACGGCCGAGCAGTTTGGCTGCATCACGCTGAAACACCAGGTTGCCCGAAGACTCCGAACTCGTATACACCCGGTCGAGGATCGCCGAGGCACGGGCATAGCGCTTCCAAAAGATCTCACAGCGGGCCATCAACAGACGGGCGCGGAGAAAGATCTTTTGATTTGTGTTTTCTGTGACTACGTGCAATACTTCCTCAGCGAGGGCGCCTGCCTCTTCCGACTTCCCTTCTTTGCAAAGAATCTCCGCGATACCCACCGTGATTTCCGCCTTCGTCAGTTTATCATTCATCAGTGAAGCGATGGAATCTGCAATGTGGAATTGCTTCAGGGCCAGGTCCGTGGAGTCCATTTCCTGGTAAATGAGCCCAAGTTCCATATATGAGGATGTTACAGCCCTTTTGTCTGAAAGATCCTGACGGAGGGCCAATGCGCTCAAGGCATTGTCCAGGGCATTGCCGTAGTCAGCCTTGGCTTCGTAAACGTCGGATAGGCTTCGGTACACGTAAGCCAGGCCAGACAAATCATTAAGCACCTTGAACAGATCCCGGGCCCTGACAAACTCATTGTAAGACCGCACCAAATCACCCCGGTCGTAATAGATCCTGCCGATGTTGTTGTGGCCATGGGCCATTTGCAGTGTATCGTGCTGACTTTCTGCGATTTGAAGTGAGCGCGTTTGATAATCCAGGGCTTCGGCGTAAGCACCCTGGTTGGCTTTTGCCAGCCCGATGAAACTCAACGGGCGCGAAAGCCCCTTGTCCAACTGAATTCGCTGGCCAAGGGCGTACGCCTTGTTGCAATAGAAAATGGTGCTATCCGGATACGAAAACCGGTACTCAAAGCCCATGGCATTGAGCAATTCAAATTGACGGCCTTCGTTGGAAGTGCGCAACTGCAGCCGTAGGCTATCGATGAGTTGCAGATTTTGTGCAAGAAGGACTGGCGAGATAAAGAAAAGCAGGGCCGGAAGCATCCGGCGAAGCAAACGCCCGCCAATGACCGGAAACCGGAGCACTACTCTTCCAGGAAATTCATGTCGTGACCAAATGTTTCGTGGATATAACGAAGAGCAATGAGGGCAACACCGATGGTGAAGACCCCGACGATCAATGCTCCGTAAATTACGCCATCATCGCCGCCACCGAGGGCTTCGCGCAGGTAGCGGAATGCCGGCACCAACAAGACTACCGTTCCACGGATAAAGTTAGGGACGGATGTGGCCACGGTCGACCGGAGGTTTGTGCCAAACTGCTCGGCCGCAATGGTGACGAACAACGCCCAATAGCCCACACCCACACCCAGCAGAAAGCAAGTGAAATAGAACCCTGAGGCCGAACGACCAGGCAAAAACAAGTAAATGAGGATGCTCGCTAACGTCAGAAACACAAACATCTTAACCACCTTTTTGCGCGACTCCAGCCACTGGCTGATGAGTCCGCTGGACAAGTCCCCAATGGCCAGGCCTATGTAGCTGAACATGACGGCGTCCCCGGCCACCACGGTGCCATCGACATGAAGTGCTTTCGCAAATTCAGGCGAGAACGTAATCAGGATACCGATGGTGAACCAGATGGGAAGCCCGATGAAAATGCTACCCATAAACTTGTTGAAGCGGGTACGCTTCTCAAATAACTGAAAAAAGTTGCCGCGCTGTACCGACTTGCTCTTGACCTGGAGGAAGATGCCGGATTCAAAGATGCTGACACGTGCCATGAGGAGCAGGAGCCCCAATCCGCCTCCTATCCAATACGCCACCTGCCAGTCAAACTCCTTGGCAACGAAGTTGGCCAGCACGGCACCCATCAATCCAATGCTGGCTACCAGGGTTGTGCCGTATCCCCGGAGGCGGGGTGGAAGCACTTCCGCCACAAGGGTTATTCCGGCGCCCAATTCTCCAGCCAAACCGATGCCCGCAATGAAGCGCAGTGCGGCGTACTGCGGGACACTGGTTACAAAACCATTTGCAATGTTGGCCAGGGAATACAACAGGATGGACCCAAACAATACGGACAACCGCCCGCGCTTGTCGCCCATGATTCCCCAAATCAGACCGCCGATGAGCAGCCCGGCCATTTGAACCTGAAGAAGGTACTCGCCCTGCACGAACAACTGATCCTCCGGAACCCCCAGGTAGGCCAGGCTGGGCTTGCGCACGATGCTGAACAACAACAAATCGTAGATATCGACGAAATAGCCAAGAGCGGCAACAATGACCGGGATACTGAAAAGACCCTTCGAGTTCTCGTGCTTCATGTTCAGCAAAATAGGAATAAAATGAGCACTTCCGCCCGCAATAGAGCCATTTTGGCCTGCCACTGGTAGAAAAATGGCAAGCAGGTACGTCAAAATTTGCTAATCTCGTCCCAGAAAAAACCCACTGACTATGTTATCCAAGAATACCTTGTTCCTTCTGCTTGTGCTGCTAAGTATGCCTTTGCTGGCCCAGAAGAAAGCAGCCCCGACCCGGGAAACTGTTGCCTTTGATGAGAAATTGTACGGCGGCCTGGAATGGCGGAGCATCGGACCCTTCCGCGGAGGCCGTTCGGCGGCGGTTACGGGCGTACCCGGCAAACCGAATCTGTTTTACATGGGCGCCACCGGCGGTGGTGTATGGCGGACGACAGACGCCGGAAACTCCTGGGAAAATATCTCCGACGGGTTTTTTGGCGGCTCCATCGGCGCCGTAGAGGTGAGCACCTGGGACAATAACATTATCTATGTCGGTGGCGGCGAAGTAACCGTCCGGGGCAACGTATCCTACGGCTACGGCATGTTCAAATCAACGGACGCCGGAAAGACCTGGTCCTCCATAGGACTGAAGAACTCCCGTCATATCTCCCGCATCCGCATCCATCCGAAGAACCCAGACCTGGTATATGCCGCAGTGCTGGGCGACCTGTTCAAATCGTCCGAAGAACGTGGTGTCTATCGCTCGAAAGACGGTGGAAAGACGTGGGAACGCATACTTTTTGCCAACGCAGATGCTGGTGTGGTTGAACTCTGCATGGATCCCAACAACCCCCGCATCCTGTTTGCATCAACCTGGCGCATCCGTCGCACACCGTACAGCCTCGAAAGTGGTGGCGAAGGAAGCGGTCTTTGGATGAGCAAAGACGGTGGCGATACGTGGACCAACATCACCAAGAACGAAGGACTTCCCAAAGGAACCTGGGGTATCTCCGGAGTTTCTGTCTCCCCGGTCAACTCCAACCGGGTTTATGCCATCATCGAGAATGGCAACGGTGGCGTGTACCGTTCAGATGATGGCGGAACCACCTGGCGCAAAATGAACGAAGACCGCAATCTCCGTCAGCGCGCCTGGTACTATTCGAAGATCTATGCAGACACAAAGGACGTTGATATCGTGTATGTACTCAATGTGTCCTATCACCGCTCGAAAGATGGCGGTCGCACCTTTACCAATCACAATGCGCCCCATGGTGACCATCACGACCTGTGGATCGCCCCGGAAGACAACCAGCGAATGGTCATTGCCGATGATGGCGGCGCGCAAGTATCATTTGACGCCGGCGAAAACTGGACCACGTACCATAACCAGCCGACCGCGCAGTACTACCGTGTCACTACCGACAACACATTCCCCTACCGCATTTATGTGGCCCAGCAAGACAACAGCACCCTGCGCATCGCACACCGCACCGATGGATTCTCCATCGGCGAGCGTGACTGGGAGGAAACGGCCGGCGGCGAAAGCGGCTGGATTGCCGTCGATCCGACCAACAACGACATCGTCTATGGTGGTAGCTACGACGGGCTGCTCGAGCGAAAGAATCACGCCACCGGCGAAAGCCGCGGAATCAACGCCTGGCCCGACAACCCGATGGGCCACGGTGCGGAAGGTGCCAAATACCGCTTCCAGTGGAACTTCCCCATCTTCTTCTCCCCCCACGATCCGACGAAGCTCTATGCTGCTTCCAACGTGTTGCACGTTACCCACAACGGCGGCGAGAAGTGGGAGATCATCAGCCCGGACCTGACCCGCAACGATCCCAGCAAGATGGGGCCGTCCGGCGGACCGATCACCAAAGACAATACGAGCGTGGAATACTACTGCACCATCTTCACCGCTGGCGAATCTCCCTATGAGAAGGACCTGATCGTTGCCGGCTCCGATGACGGGCTTTTACACCTCACCCAGGATGGCGGTAAGAATTGGACAAAACTCTCAATCGCCGGCTTGCCGGAATGGGTAATGTGGAATAGCGTCGAGTTTGATGCCCACGCGAAAGGAAGTATTTATGTGGCGGGCACGCGCTACAAACTGGGCGACTACCAGCCTTACCTCTACAAGACCAAAGACTACGGCAAGACCTGGACAAAGATTACCGATGGCATTGACCCCGGGCACTTTACGCGTGTCCTGCGCGCTGATCCCAAGCGTCCGGGTCTTCTGTATGCAGGAACCGAGAGTGGGGTGTACATCTCCTTTGACGATGGCGCATCCTGGAAACCGTTCCAGCTTAACCTGCCCACCGTACCCATTACCGATTTGACCATCAAGAACGACAACCTCATAGCTGCCACCCAAGGTCGTAGCCTATGGCTGATCGACGACCTGACGCCACTGCACCAGCTGAATGCATCGATGGCAGGTTCAGAATTCACGCTCTTCAAACCCATGCCAAGCTACCGAATGGGCCCCGGCTTCTCCTTTGGACGTCCTTCCAAAACAGAAGGGAAGAATCATCCCGGTGGTGTTATGTTCCATTTCTATGTTAAGGACACCACCAAAGCCGTGGCCAGCCTGGAAATCATGGAGGGGAACGGAACACTGATTAAGAAGTATGCCACGAAACCCGACCGCAAGGCCAATGACGAGCAGCTTCGCATCAAGCCAGGTGGCAACCGGTTCGTGTGGAATATGCGCTACAAGAATGCGGAAGGATTTGACGGCCTGATCATGTGGGCCGGTTCCCTCAACGGTCCTAAGGCAATGCCCGGCACCTACAAAGCTAGACTTACGGTTAATGGCAAATCACAAGAGACAGAATTTGAGATCCTGAAAGATCCGCGCACAACCGGAACGCTTGCCGACATCAAGGAGCAATTTGCTTTCCTGATGCAGGTACGCGACAAACTCTCCGAGACGAACCTGGCCGTCAAGAAGATCCGCACGACCCGCGACCAAATTAACCGGGTAACCGAGCCTATG
>JAYRXB010000534.1:0-6875 GCA_041917735.1 Cyclobacteriaceae bacterium | reverse complement strand
TAAGGGCTCGTACTTTCGCGGGCGGCGACCCGTACCTCCGGGGGAAGGAGCAGCGCCAGGTTTTGGTACTTTCTCGACTTTTCACCGGACTGAATAGCCGCTGCAGCAGCCATGAACTCCTCCAGGAGGCCCGGCAGCACCTCATGGCCGGCCGCTTCAATCTCGACCACGTGCCTCGCCCTGTAAATCCGCTCAACGGAATGCATGGAAATTTCCTTGAGCGCATCGTGGTACCGGGATCGGTCCGTAAGCGCCCCGTCAAACGCACCCGCCAGGATGGCTTGCTCTTCGTCCAGAAAAATTCCGGTGCAGGCTTCGATCAATTCACCAATAGCAAGGGCACGAAGGGTTCCCAATTTCTTCGTCAGGCTTTCCTCCCGTTTCAACTTATCCCGATGGAGTTTGCCGCCAAGAATCGGCGCCAACAACTCTACCGTCTCCTCAAAAGGAATCAAACCGAGGTTGCAGCCATCTTCCAGGTCTATGATGCTGTAGCAGATGTCATCGGCCGCCTCCACGAGGAACGCCAGCGGATGTCGGTGCCATGCTGCATGTGCCGGTGAAGAGAGCTGCAACGATGTGGCAACCACCCCGAAGACTTCCCGCTCACTGTCAAAGAATCCAAACTTCTTCTGGCTTTTCCGGGCCTTGTCCCGCCCGGCAAAATGGGACGGGCATGGATACTTGGTGAATGCCCCCAGGGTGGCCATCGTCAACTTCAGGCCGTACGCCGACTGGTTAAGAATACGAAATCCCTGTGCGTTGCCCTCAAAGGATACCAGGTCGGCCCACTGTTCATCTGTCATGTTTCCGCGCAGCGCTGGTCGCTTGCGAAAATAATCCGAGAGTGCATCTTCACCTGCGTGCCCAAAGGGCGGATTGCCGAGGTCATGCGCCAGTGAAGCCGCTGCCACGATCGCGCCAAAATCGAAAAGCGTAAAGCTCTTGGTTAACGCGTGGTGCCGTTGCAGCAGCGTTTCAGCCACGCGCTTCCCCAGGGAACGGCCAACACTGGAAACTTCGAGACTATGTGTCAGGCGTGTATGAACGAAGTCATCTTCCGGAAGCGGATGCACCTGCGTCTTGTCCTGCAGACGTCGAAAAGGATGGGAAAAAATTATCCGGTCATAGTCCTGCTCGAAAGCGCTGCGCGACGGCTCCGCGGTGGGCAAGGATTGCCCCAGGCGTTGTGAAGAAAGAAGCGAGGACCAATTCACGCAGTGGCAGGCTTAAAAAACACCAAGGCAACAAATTTGAGAATTTTAGGCCAAACCCCGTGAACACCTGCTATTTTTGATCCATGTACCAGGCACACTTCGACGGCAAAACCTTCACACTGCAACAAGACCCGGATGGAACCAAGGTCAATGGACAACCCTTGGATTGGGATCTTGTGTCGCTTGGCGAGGGTCAGTTCCACATCCGCTACAAGGACCGTGGCTACCCCGCGGAGGTTGTTCGCATCGACAGAGAGACCAAGACCGTGGAGCTCAAGGTCGGTGGCCAGCGCTATAGCGTTCGACTGCGTGAAGACATGGACATTCTCATGGAGAAGATGGGCATGAACGCCGCGGCAGGAAGTAAGGTAAATTCCGTGAAGGCGCCGATGCCCGGGCTCATCATTGACCTGCGCGTGAAAGAAGGTGACGAGGTCAAACCGGGGGACGCCTTGCTGATTCTCGAAGCCATGAAAATGGAGAACTTCCTCAAGTCACCGGGCGCAGGAACCGTGAAGAAAGTCAAAATCAAGAAGGGAGATAGCGTGGAAAAGGGGCAGGTGTTGATCGAATTCTGATGATGGAAAGTTCCATGGAGTCCTTGCGGAGACTATTTGAACGGCTGAAATCCATCGGTCTTTGGGGTCGCATTTTCCATTGGACTGAAGTGAAGTCGCTGCTGATTGACGCTGTCGGCGACGCACAACGCATCGCGCCCACGCTCGAAAATCTCCGCGAAGCCAAGTCTCGCAGCGAGACCCAGCTGGAAGTTGAGCGAAACGAATTAAAGAATCTTCGCGATGCGATGCAGCAAGTACGCCTGGAAGCCAACCAGCTGAAAGATGGGCTGCAACGGCTATCGACCGAAAAGGAAGAACTTCAGAAGCGCCTGGCCGGATTGGAAGAGAAGAACGAAGGATACCTGCGCCGCGGCATTGAACTCAAGCAGCAAACGGAAAACCAGGAATCCCTCATTCAAAACCTGCGCGCCGATATCAGCCGGCTAAAAGCAACGGAAGAGCAGCGGCGAAAAGAGTACGATCAAAGCATCGCGAACTTCAATAAGCTAACGGAGAACCAACAGCAACGCGAGGAAGCCGAGCGGAATGAAAAGCACCGGCAGGAAATTGAGCGGATAAAGAAACTGAAGGAAACGTGGTCTACACACGAAGAGCACGTTCGCTCACGAATCAAGGCCATCTGCACGCGGCATGCCATTGACTACGTGGAGAAGGTTCCTTTCCGGGGCAATCCCGACAATACCCTCAAGATCAAGGATGAATACATCGTCTTCGATGCCAAGAGTCCCTACGGCGAAGACCTGACCAATTTCCCCACATACCTCAAGAACCAGGTAGAACACGCCATCAAGTACGTTCGCGAGGAGGACGTGCGCAAGGAGGTATTCCTGGTAGTCCCAACCAACACGCTGGATGTGCTGGATCAGTTTGAGTACAAGCTTGCGGACTATACGGTCTACGTCATCTCCCTCGACGCGCTGGAGCCTATTATCCTCGCGCTGAAGAAGATCGAGGAGTACGAGTTCGCCGAGCAGCTGAGCCCGGAAGAGCGGGAAAACATCTGTCGTGTAATTGGCAAGTTTGTCCACCTGTCCAAGCGACGCATCCAGATTGACGGGTTCTTTGCCAAGCAATTCTTTGAGTTGGTGTATCGCAGTGAGGCCGATCTTCCCATGGATTTCCTCGAAAAGGTGGTCGAGTTCGAAAAATCTGAGAAACTCAACCCGCCCATTGAAAAGCGATCCAAGCAAATCAGCACCAAGGAACTCGAAAGCGAAACGGAACGGCTGAAAAGCGAGGCCAACCAAAAAGGCATTCTCACCCAGGACAGCACCCTCAGCCGGGAAATCAACAAACTGCCGCTCTACAACGTGGAAGGTGGCAAGAACAAAGATCAGGGTGACTTGTTTTCAGAGCGTAAACCCTGAGTCGCATGAACGGCGCCACGGACCACAAACTGAAAAAACTTATTGTTGTAGGCGATCGCGTACTGATCCGACCTGCCAAAGACTCGGAAAAAACCGAGAGCGGACTTTACCTTCCTCCGGGGGTACAGGAAAAAGAAAAAATTCAGAAGGGCTACGTAATCCTCACGGGCCCCGGCTACCCGCTTCCGTTGCCGGCGGATGAAGATGATGCCTGGAAAGGAAAAGAAGAATCCGTCAAGTACCTTCCCTTACAGGCGCGCGAAGGCGACCTGGCCATCTTTCTGCAGAAGGGAGCCATTGAGGTGATTTACGAAAAGGAAAAATACTTCATTGTGCCCCAGGCGTCCATCCTCATGCTGGAGCGCGAAGAAGATCTTTGACGCACCATGAGCGGCCTTTCTCCTGACGTGCTCCGTGTGGGCAAGAAGTACCGGGTAATAAACTTTGGCGACCGCCATGACGTAGAGATTGAAGAGAGGTTGTCTGATGGGGAATTCCGCGTGAAGGACCTCCACACCCTGGAGCGCTATCCCCTCTCCGAAATCTATCGGTACGGAAAGGGTAAAGACTTCGAAATTCGCGAGCTGAACTGACCGTTACTTGAGAGACTGAATCCACTCACGGATCAGGGCGACGCCCTCTTCATGAACCAGGCGGCGCCCCATCTCGGGCATCATCACGCCGGGATCGGTTGACTCAATCCGATACACCAAAATGGATTCATCGGGCTGCCCGGGAACAATGCTATACCGGCGTCCACCGGATCCCTTCCCCGCAGCAACCGGGGCTTTCCCAATGCCCAGCGCGAGTGGAGAAGACTCATCGGCCATCAGGTGCAGCCCGGAGGTTTTTCCCTGTCCATCCGGACGGTGGCAATGCGCACAATTGATCTCAAGCCATGCCCGTGCTCTATCGTCCAGCGGCTGGGTGGTGTCTTCATAGTTGGCAAGGCGCGGAATCGCTGAAGCGGCAGGCACTCCGTCGATGAGTCCAGCGTTGTTCCACTGAGCCAACTGGTCACCCACATGGAGTTGCCTCGCTGATGGTCCGATGGGCATCACGCGCTCACCCTTGAGGTGGCATCCGCGACACTGGTTCACACTGGGTACTGAATAGTCGATCGTCCGCAGCATCCCTGACTTTTCGCGCCAGGACACGGGAAGGCTTTGCCCTGCAATTTCAAGGTATGCCTCCGTTTGTTCGTTGTTCCAGATGTATGTCAACGGTTGCCACTCCCCCTGGTTAAGTACCAGCAACCGGGTCTCCAGAATGCGTCGTTCGCCTTCGGGGTTGCCAAAGTCTACGGGATAGTAAAAGTTCTTGATGAGAATGGTGCCTTCCGGAAATTCGAACGATGCCGTGGGATGATACTGTATGCGCTTGGATTCGGGTAGGCGGATCATCCGGAGTTTAAGGGCATAGTCGCTGAACAACGGAGCGTTGATATGGTAGATGAAAACCCCGGCAGCCGGTTTAAGGTCGCGAAGTCTCCCTTCGAAAAAGCCGTAATCACTCAATCGTTGCGGACCCAGGCTGGAATGAGACTCCAACAACACTTCCTCTTCCACCACCACCTTTTCTGCTGGCTTTGTGCAATTCCAGAAGGAAAATACCAGGAAGAGCAAAGGTATGCTTCGCATCACCGTGGTTTGAGTTTATCGGGTGGGCAGGCAAAGGGTGCAGCATCCAGGGACAACGACTCAAAATCGTGGCCGGCATCCAGGTTGACAAACCGAACATCTCCGTTTTCCGCAAAGCAGATTTCCCGTTGAGGTCGCTTGGGGTCTTCAATTCCATCGTAGAGCAGCCCGGGCGGTGTGAACGGTGAATACCAAATCAGCAGCTTACCCATGTCATTCCGGACTGCGGGAAACCAATGGGTATTTGAGATCCGGTTTCGATACACGGCGATGTCATATGGAAACGGGTTGTAAAGCGAGTCTTCCCGAAACCGGTTATTGACTGTTTGTGCACCCCCGATGGCATTGGGTTGTTCTTCCACCCCTTCGTTCATCGCGGCCACGAGCTCGTAGCTTACAACAGCTACGCCAACGGTCTGGTTGTCGATGATTTCGTTATCAAAAAGCTCAACGCCATGGGTGGCTAGGATCATAACGCCACTGCCGGGGGGTATGCTGGCAACCACATTTCCTTCCTGTGCGAAATTCTCGTGGTTATTGTCGTGGATGCGGTTGTTGTATGCGCGCGTGGTGTGTCCGTATTGCGTCAAGCCAGGCAGGTCGAAGATCAACAGTCCTCCGGTATTATCGTATGCTTCGTTGCCATAAATCTCCACCCATCGGGAATTCTCTGCTTCAATTCCAGCCACATTCCAGTAGGCTGTGTTGTTTCGAATGATGACAGAGTCGGACTGACCCACATAGATTCCCGCATCCGAGGAGCCCGATGCAATGCAACCCTCCATGAGTACCTGCTTGCAAAGAACAGGGTAGATCGCGTAGGCACCGTTCTCTGTCTTTGGACCGCTCGTCCAGACCGAACGGATCCGTCGAATGGTGATGCCTTTCGTATCGTTGACCTTCAGGTTATCGCCTTTGGCATCCTCCACGGAAAAATCCTCAAGAACGATATTGCGGCTGTTGCTCACCTGGAACCCCTGTGCTCCTTCCTCCTGATTTTGCCAGGAAAGAATGGTCTTGTCCATCCCCTTTCCGCGAATAACGATGTTCGATTTTCCATCCAGCGTGAGGCTTCGGGTAAACATGTAATTTCCCTCGGGAAGTTCTATCGTGTCACCGGAATTGGCAGCGATCAATTGGGTTTGGAGCGACTTCTCGATGCTTTTCCATGTACGCGATGGGCCTGGTTCGGTGCACGCTATTGCGGCCAACAGGAGGCTACACAGAATCAAACTTCCCCGCACTCTGGTCATGGATCAAAGGTAGGAATTTGCTCGCGCACCAGGCGGCCCAGGTGGCTACTTGAATTTCACCTCAAAACGTTTTTCAGCAGTAAAAAGGTGGCCTGTCGATGTTACGCCGGTAACCCTGATCCAGTAGATTCCCGGCAAGTCGGAGGTTCTGCATTTAATTGTTGCCTTACCCATGCTATCGGTATCCTGATGGGGGGTCCAGTAGAGCAAGGATCTCAAATCAGGAACCCGCTTGTGTGCCGGATAGTTCGACTGGAATGAAAGTGTTGGGCTTAAACCGGAAATCGGGTGCAGCTCCTTTTCGAGGTCCTTCCGCGTTCGCTCCGGGTACTTTGTTTGAATAAAGAGAATACCATCCCGGGCCAGGTTCTGCAGTTTATTCAACTTACCTATCTCATTGATAATCTTGACTACTTCGATGTCGTGTGGGGAAAGCGACATCACGTAGCCGAGGTTCGCCGTCATGAAGCCATCAATAATGCACAACGGTGGCCCCTCTGCGTAACGCATGGCAACAAATGCAGGGTCATTGTTGACCAGGGAAACCTCCAAGATACTGTCTTTTCCGTGTGTCCTGAATTTCAACGAAGGAATAACTTCCAGCACAAGCTCACGCATGGTTTCGAAAGGGACGTATTCTCCGGGTCTGATGGAAATATCCGCAGTCCCAAATTCAAGCTCCAGACTGGAATTGAAGTCTCTGGATTTGAAATTGACGGAGCTTGAATCCAGAAAGTAACGGAACGACTGGTCAATGACTTGTTTCCTGGATCGGATGACTCCATACGCATCTTCGGCATCTGTAACGTTGAATTGC
>JAYRXB010000533.1:0-8421 GCA_041917735.1 Cyclobacteriaceae bacterium | reverse complement strand
CCTTGAGAACGTATGCACCCCGGAATGGAACGAGCGGCAGGATGGAGGACGGTCATTTGAAGAAGCTACCCAGGAGCTTCTCGCCCGGTTTCCCGAGCACGAAACGGCCATCCGCGCCTGGTACGGGCGGTGGGAGGAAACCATTGGTGGGCCTATCCACGGAACCGTGGATATCCTGCGAACCCTCCGGGATCAACGACAACACCGCCTGTATGCGCTGACCAACTGGTCGGCAGAGACTTTTCCGTGGGCAAAACAGAATTTTGAATTCCTCCATTGGTTTGAAGGCATCGTGGTCAGTGGTGAAGAAAAGACGCTTAAGCCCCGCCCTGAATTCTATCGCATCTTGCTGGAGCGTTACCGCGTAGAACCGGCCGCCGCTGTATTCATCGACGACAATCTCAAGAATGTAGAGGGAGCAAAGCAGGTGGGAATTGACGCTATCCATTTCGCCACACCCGAACAACTTCGGTCGGACCTGGGCCGACACGGAATTCTAGGCGGGCTCCAGGATTGATTTAACCACCTCTTCCGCGCAGCGTTCGGCCGACGCCAATGCGCCATTGACCATACCGGCATTGCCGGTAACGTCTGTCGCTTCGCCGGCGAAAAAGAGTTTCCCGCTGATGGGCTGCCCGATATTCTTGCGGTCTTCGTTGGTAGCACCCGGCATCGGATACGAATAGCCTCCGAGAATATAGGGCCGTGTAGTCCAGTCTTCCTTTACCCAAATGGGATCGGTTTCCGAGTTCGTAACAGGATCAAATTTTCGCCGAACAAACTGCGTACCCTGCCCGCCATACAAGGCATCGAGGTCGGCCAGGATCTGGTTGATGGCATTGTCACCCAATGCCGAATAATCCTGCGCTTTTGAACCGTTCACGGTGACTTGAAGGGTTGCATTGAACGTGCTGCGGGTTAAGCCGGCGCTCATGAACTCGGGAACATTACTTGAACCGAAAATGAACCCGGTTGTTTCCCCCCAGAAGTTACGCTTGAACTCTACAATAGCACGGAAGGATGCCCCCATGCCAATCTTGGCGAGTGAACCGCTGTGCGTGGACGGCAACCCGGGACTGAAACTCAGCCCTCCTGCTTTCAGTACACTAACGGGCACAGTGACGATTACTTTATTTGCTTCGTAGGTCGCGCCGTCGGACGCGGTGAGCACAATTGGATCGGCACCATATTGAATGGATGTGATGGCCGTATTCAGCTTCACGCTGGGCTGAACCCCGCTGAATCGGGATATGAGCAACTCTTGGAGCGGGTTCCCGGTAAGGACAAGAACTTTTCCATCCCCGGTCCGGAGAGACTCTTCCTCGGCAATTCCTCCTACACCAGCAAGATCGTTGTTGGCACCGTATACATTGCCGATCATACCATTCAAGAAACTATGCGCGCGTGAACCTACCCCCGCTGCCAACACCGCCTGCTGGACGCTCCGTGAACTCCCGGTCAGGCTGGTCATGCTTTCACGGAAGGTCATGGCCGCGACAAAGTCAGGATCACTTCCCCAGTCTGTTGCCGATTTGGCCGTATTGTCCATGACGAAGTGGTTCGCTGCAGAGGGGAACTCGGTCGTCTTTAGTCCATAGACCTGCACCACCTTACCCAAGGTCGAGTCAGTGCCGATGAACGCATCCGCTCCGAGTTCCAGTGGGAAGTCCGAACTCATTAACAGGCTGTTCGGGTAGGCGTCGGTGGGCTGATTGCGCAGCGATTTGACGCGGCCTCCAATCTGGTTGCCGGCCTCGTAGATGGTCACCCGGATCCCCTTGGACCGCAGGATATCGGCTACATACAGGCCGGCGGCACCTGCGCCAATCACCGCAACGGTCCCGGCGTAATTGACTTCGGGTCCGGGATCCGCCGGGCTACAACGGGTCAAAAAACCGGGTGCGAGCCACGTTGCCGCGACACTCACTCCCAACTGCTGTATGGCTTTTCGTCTTTTCACTTGATTAGGCTTGGAAAGATACGGACTGCGTCCCGCTTACGAAAATAGACCCCGAGCTTTGTCCGTCCATTTTCTGAGTAACTTGCCTCTGCCGCATTATGAAAGCATTTCATCGTGATAGTTCGGCTGGGCCGAAAATAGTAACCGTTGTAGGGCCAGAATGTACCGGAAAAACATCCTTGTCCACCTTCCTGGCTACTCACTTCCAAACCGCATGGGTGCCCGAGTACGCCCGGGCGTACCTGGACAAACTACACCATCCCTACGACGTTACGGACCTCACTAAGATCGCCCATGGACAAATTCGCATGGAAGACGAATGGATGCAGGAGGCCAACCGGGTGCTGATCTGCGACACCAACCTGCTTGTCATCAAGATCTGGAGCGAAGCGAAATTCGGATCGTGTGACCCTGAAATCTTACGTCTTCATCAAAGCCGGCATTACGATCTGCTGCTCCTTACCCACATCGACATTCCCTGGGAGAACGATCCCCAACGCGAGCACCCCGACAAGCGGGAACACTTTATGAATCTCTATCGCGATGTAACCCGATCGTCAGGCGTTCCGGTTGTGGAAATTTCCGGTGACCGGGCGACACGGGAAGCTCAGGCGATTGCAGCCATTCAACAACTGCTTCAGCCGGTATGAGCAATCCCTATGCGGCCATGAGAATCCCGGACTTCCGGCGTTTCATCTCGGCCAGGTTTTGCATTACGTTAGCCATCCAGATTCAAGCCGTAGTGGTTGGCTGGCAGGTCTATGAGATCACCAAAGACCCGTTGTCGTTGGGCCTGATCGGCCTGGCCGAAGCCATTCCATCCATTGCTGTATCGCTGTATGCTGGCCACGTAGCCGATGTTATGTCGCGCAAGCGCATCATCCTTGTCACGGTTGCCACGCTCGTATTCTGTTCAGGCTCCCTGCTTACCTTCACCACCAACCCCGGTTCGTTCATCCTGGAATATGGCGTATTTCCCATTTACGCTGTCATCTTCATCAGCGGGATTGCCCGTGGCTTCATCACACCGGCCATTTTTTCCTTCATGCCGCAACTGGTTCCAAGAGACCTGTACCAAAACGCAATCTCCTGGAACAGCACGCTGTGGGAAATGGCTTCCATCGGAGGCCCTCCCCTGGGCGGACTGCTCTACGGCTTCTTCGGAATAACTACCGCCTATGCGGTCGATGTAGCGCTCACCTGTATCGGGTTGGCACTGGTGATCTCCGTGGCCGACCGTCCGTTGCCGCCTACTTCCGATGAGCAAGGCATCGTGGAAAAAATCAAGGCAGGACTGCAGTTCGTATTCCGCAGTCGCATCATTCTGAGCGCTATCAGCCTGGACTTGTTTGCAGTGCTCTTTGGTGGGGCGGTTGCCCTGCTTCCCATTTTCGCCGATGAAGTGCTCCATGTGGGTGAGGTTGGCTTTGGTGTCCTTCGCGCCGCACCCGGAGTCGGCGCCTTATTGACGGCGCTTTACCTCACGTACCATCCGATCCGACGGCACATGGGAGTCATCCTGCTGGTGGCCGTGGCCGGATTTGGTGTGTGCATGATTGGATTCGCATTGTCCACCAGCTTCTGGATGTCCATGGGGATGCTGGCCATCAGCGGCGCGTTTGACTCTGTCAGTGTCATCATCCGTGGTACGCTCCTGCAGACGCTAACACCTGAAAACATGAAAGGGCGCGTTTCGGCCGTGAACAACATATTTATCGGTTCTTCCAATGAAATTGGCGCGTTTGAATCCGGGGTCGCCGCGCGGCTGCTCGGCGTCATCCCGTCTGTGGTCTTTGGCGGTGTCATGACTTTGGTGGTGGTGGCTACCACCGCGTGGAAGGCGCCTGAGCTGCGCAAGTTGCAGGAAGTAAAATAGCTTTGGACTTTTGAGCATGAACATGTCTATCAACACCCCGGCTATACTCTTCCCGGCAATCTCGCTGATGATGCTGGCGTATACCAACCGTTTTCTCGCACTGGCTACCCTCATTCGACAACTCTATGCCACCTACCAGGAGTCGGAGAAAGACCGTCCGTTGCTCCGCGAGCAAATCCGCAACCTCCGTCAACGCCTCAACCTGATCCGCTACATGCAGGCGAGTGGCGTGCTGAGCTTCTTCCTCTGCGTGGTTTGTATGCTTCTCTTTTATGTCGGATGGAGCGGATGGGCTGTGTCGCTCTTCGCGCTCAGCCTGCTTTGCCTGTTGTATTCACTTGCCCTGTCCTTGCGCGAGATTTTCATCAGCACACGGGCGCTGGAAATCGCCCTGAAAGACATGGAAGAATAGGAGGCCGCCGTCCATCCCCTTTTTGCTTCACCGGGGCAAAGGAATTTCCTACCTTCCTTTGAAAAATTACCTGCTCATGACGTCGCGCCGCAAATTCTTTCAGAAGTCGATTGCCCTCGCCGGCGCGGCTTCCCTGACTTCACTGACTGCACAGGCCAGCGCCGATGACCTCGCAGATGCCTTACTCGAATTGAACGAACTGAGCCCTGAGCTGGCTGCCACCGACGAAGACCTTTGGGCGCGGATGGCACAGGCATACACGGTCTCTCCGAACATTCTCAACCTCAACAACGGCGGTGTGAGCCCGCAACCCAAAGTGGTGCAGGACGCCGTGGACCGTTACTATCATTTGAGTAACGAGGCCCCCACGTACTATATGTGGCAGATACTCGACCGAGGACGTGAAGCCGTTCGTCGTAAACTCGCGGACCTGGCCGGTGTGGCACCCGACGAAGTAGCCATCAACCGCAATACCACGGAGGCGCTCGGCACCTTTACCTGGGGAATCGACCTTCAGCGTGGCGACGAGATCGTCATGACCAAACAGGATTATCCCAACATGATCCACGCGTGGAAGCAACGGGAGCTGCGGGAAGGCGTGAAAATAAACTGGATCAACCTGAATCTTCCCCTCGATAATGACGAGGCAGTAATCAACGCCTACATCAACGCGACGACCGCAAAAACAAAAATCTGGCACATCACCCACCTCGTCACCTGGACTGGCCAGATCTTCCCCGCTGCCAAACTTTGTGCGGAAGCACGGAAGCGGGGCATAATCAGCATTGTTGATGCCGCCCATTCGTTTGCTCACCTGGACTTTAAGATCAGCGACCTGGGCTGTGACTATCTCGGAACCAGCCTCCACAAGTGGCTTTGTGCACCGTTCGGCACCGGCATGATGTATGTCCAGAAAGACCGGATTGCCAGGACCTGGCCCCTCTTTCCGACAGACAAACCGCAAAGCCCCGATATCCGAAAATTCGAAGCGCTCGGTACGCGGTCGTTTGCTCCGGAACAGGCCATCGGACAGGCGATCGATTTTCACCAGGCCATTGGCGGCCGGCGCAAACAAGAACGCCTGCACTACCTCAAGACCTACTGGTGTGCCGCTGTTGTCAAAAATCCGCGGGTCAAACTTCACATTTCCCTTAAACCCGAATACTCCTGTGCACTCGGCACTTTCAGCATCGATGGCATGACGCCGGGCGACATCGTGTCGAAGCTGTTCGCCGAGTATCAGATCCACACCACAGGCATCGTCTGGGAGAACGTGAGCGCGGTACGCGTTACGCCGCATGTATATACGACCACCAAAGACCTTGACCGGCTTATTGAAGCCGTGGGTAAAATTGCCGCCGCATAACCTAGGGCAAGCTATCCGGGGGAAGTACGGAATTCTTTCGCAGTGGCTGAATCCTCCAATAAGTCAGGCTTCGCCACGCCCATTCCAAAGGTCCAAAACGAAAATAGGTAAGCCAGAGTATCGAGAAGAGTATCTGAAAGAACCAGACACCCACAATGAAATAGGCCTGTTCATAGCGCTCTATCTTTCCGTAAAGACCAAGTCCGTATCCAAAGAAAATGAAGGTGCAAATCACGGACTGCATCAGGTAATTCGTAAAAGCCATCTGGCCCACGCGCGCGAAAGCCGTAATTACCCATTTCATCGCACCGCTCTTCCAAAGAAGAATTAAGACACCCAGGTGAGCAAAGGACGCAAACAACCGCCTGACCTGGTAAAGCGATATCTCCAGGGGATTTAATTCCAGAAAACGATAGAGGTCAAAATCTGCACGCTGCCACCAACGTCCATAGGCATATCCCCAAATACAAACACCGAGATAGCCCACCACTACGAAAGCGGCATACATCCACCACGGGCCATTTCCCGTCAAGATTCCCAACTTAAAAAGGGCCATCCCGAGAAGCATAAAGATGAGCGCATCAAAGAAAAATTCGTCGTACAAATACACCGATTGAATATCATGGTTAAGTTGACGGTAATGAACCCACACTTTGGAATACGATTGGTTCACTTCTAGACTATCTTCACGCGCCTGCTTCCTCAGGTTCTCAATTTTCTGGGATTCCAATCGTTCTTTCCACTTCGCTAAGTCAGCTTTTTGCGTTGTTGTGAGGGAATCCTTCTTCGACTCCAGGGCCATGGCAACCATTCCTTTCTCCCGAAGTTGAATCGCATCCTGCGTGGAGAGCCAGCTCTTGAACCCGAGTACGGCCATGAAGAATACCGTGAGAAGGATCAACAAGCGAGGTGATGCATTCCGGAAAGGAAACAAGAACAAGCCACAAATCGCATAGGAGTAAAGGATGTCGCCAACCCACAAAATCACCCAAGCATTAATCAATCCAAATATCAATAGCCAAATCAACCTTCGATAGTATACATCAGCCGGGCGTAGTCCTGCCAGTGTTCCTTCCAGGCGTCCAATCAACAAAATCACTCCCGCTCCGAACAGCATCGAAAACAACGCCCTGAAAGATCCTTCCAGAATAAAATTCTGGAGGTACCACATAATTCGGTTGGCCAGGCCCGTTTCGCTGTTGAGGCGAAAATCGAAGATCCATTGGTAGGGTCCCGAGAATCCCGGCATGTTCAAAATCAAAATCCCGCATAGTGCAAAACCGCGGATCGCATCCAGAAGCTCGTTACGCTCCTGGGGCCTGAGTGGTGAGGCAATCGCCATATTTTCCGACTAATTTCTTCTGAAGTTAAGTAATTCCGGCAGACATCTTTGCTCAAAAATCCTATCCGCCGTCCATCACCTTGGCATCCACATATGTCAAGGTGTTTGACTTTCTTCGCAGAAACCAAAATCATGAAGCGACTCTATACCATCCTCATGCTCCTTTCCTTGCTGTCCTGCGGAAAAAAGAGTTTGAACGAACTTCATGTAGCAGGCTTGTTGGAACACGTGGAGGTGCTTCGTGATTCGGCCGGGGTAAACCACATCTATGCCGAGAACGAACACGACCTGTTCTTTGCCCAGGGATACTGCGCTGCCCGCGACAGGCTCTTCCAATTTGAGGTCTGGCGACGGCAGGCTACGGGCACCGTGGCTGAGATGCTGGGCCCGGGAGAGTTCAAGCGCGACGTAGGAGCCCGCCTCTTCGCATTCCGCGGAGACCTCGACACCGAGTTGAACCACTATCATCCGCGGGGTAAGGCCATCATCACGGCGTTTACCGATGGCATCAATGCGTATGTCCGCCAGGTTCTCCAGGATACCTCCTTATTGCCCCTGGAATTCCGGCTCCTGGGAATCCGGCCGGGCCTGTGGCAGCCGCGCGATGTCATTTCCCGTCACCAAGGCTTGCTCGGAAACCTCCCCGAAGAACTGCGTTATGCCCGGGCCGTGGCGACGGTCGGTGAAGACAAGGTAAAGGAGATCGTCCGCTTTGAGCCGGGGGATCCGTCGCTTACCCTGGACCCATCCATCGATCAAAAGGCGTTATTCGACAGCATCCTTTCCGTCTACGACGCATTCCGCGCTACGCTTCGGTTCAAGCCCGAACATCTTCCGATCGCCTACCAAAACAAGAAAGACTTTCTCCCCCTTGCCCAGGCCGACGCCGCTCGCCTGGAGGAAGTGATGGCTACCGAACGAGAATCGATCGGCAGCAACAACTGGATTGTGGCCGGCTCGCACTCGACTTCCGGCAAACCCTTATTGGCAAACGATCCACACCGAACGATCGCCGTCCCCTCGCTGCGCTACATGGTTCACCTGCAGGCTCCAGGCTGGAACGTAGTCGGTGGTGGCGAACCCACCATTCCAGGCGTTTCGATCGGACACAACGAGCACGGTGCCTGGGGTCTCACGATTTTCAACCTGGATGGCGAAGATCTCTATGTCTACGCGATCAACCCGGATAATCCAGATCAGTATCGTTACCAGGGTGCCTGGGAAGACATGACGATCCTTTCCGACACGATACCCGTGAAGGGTGAATCCCCCCGCATGGTTCAGCATCGCTACACACGGCATGGCCCCGTGGTGTTTGCAGACACGGTGCGTCGCATCGCGTATGCTGCCCGATGTGCCTGGCTCGACATCGGTGCTGCGCCGTACCTGGCAAGCCTTCGCATCGACCAGGCTACTTCGTGGGACGAGTTCCGGGAAGCCTGTTCTTTCAGCCGCATTCCTGGTG
>JAYRXB010000532.1:0-4665 GCA_041917735.1 Cyclobacteriaceae bacterium | reverse complement strand
TGGACGTTTGCCAACGCCGCACTTTCGTCCACAAGCTATATGGTCATGAGCCCGGTCATGCATTGGTTCACGGCCAACATCGGCTTTCACCATGTACATCACATCAACTCGCGCATTCCGTTTTACCGGCTGCGGGAGGCAATGCAGAAGATGCCCGAATTGCACCATCCCCAGACCACTTCGTGGAACCCGGTGGAAGTATGGAAGTGTTTCCGGCTCAAGGCCTGGGATGAAGAATCCGGCCGGATGATCACCATGCGTCAGCTCAAGGCCAACGCGATACGCGTCAAAGCCTGACCACCCTCCCGCTGCGGCTGCTTTCGGCGGCCGCATCCAGCACCTGCATCACCCGGATACCCTCTTCACCCGTAACCGGCACGGGCGCGCCGGCAGTCAATGCCTGGTACAGTTGCTCGAAAAAGTCAAGGTAGTTGCCCCGCGGGCTCTCGATCGGGTCCTGGCTGTCGATACCCGTTTTGTACAGCACGCCGTGCATCGACGGCGGTTCTATGCCATAGAAAGCGTCGGTGGGAATCATCCCCTGGCGCAACTGCGTCTCCTGGATGTCGCTGCGGTTCTTCACGATGGTGCCCTGCGTGCCGTGGATGATGAAGCCGGGGCCCGGCTCACGCACCAGGTAGCTGCTGTGCAGCCGGACACGGAGGCTGGGATAATAGAGTAACGCTTCAAAGTAGTCGTCGACGAGCGAACCGCGGCGGCAGGCACGGAGGTCGCCAAAGACAGCCTGCGGCATGCCGAAGAGCACGAGCGCAATGTCGACCAGGTGTGGACCCAGGTCCATGAGGTTTCCCGCTCCCGGCCCGGGCGACTCACGGTGCTGCTTCGGGCTCAACGTCGGGTTGAACCGGTCAAAGGCAATCTGCGCTTCAACAACTTCGCCGATGAGCTGTTCCTGCAGAACCTGGCGCACAGCGAGGAAGTCGCTATCCCAGCGGCGATTCTGGTAGACCGCCAGCAGACGGCCCTTCGACTGTGCCAGCGCGTTCAATTCAACGGCCTCGGCGGCGGTGGTGGTAAACGCCTTCTCCACCAGCACATGCTTTCCGGCGAGCAACGCTTTCCGGGTAAAGTCGAAGTGCGTGTTGGTCGGCGTATTGACTACCAACAACTCAATGGACTTGTCATCGAGGATCTCCTCCAGCGACTGAAAACTGCGTGTGCCTGGGTAGTCGTTCGCGATCAGCTTCTTGCTCCGCTCCCAACTTCCCACCAACTGATAACCGGGGTGCGCCTGGATGAAGGGTGCATGAAATACCTTCCCCGACAGTCCGTAGGAAAGCAAAGCCGTGTTGATGATTCTCATGGACGGAAGGTACGGTGAATACCGAAGATCCACGATGATCCCGGTCAGGGGTTTGAAACTGGGTCGGTTATCCTAAACCTCCCGTTCCAGCGGCCGCGTGAGGCACGTGGGGCCGCCACCGCCCTTGACGCTGATCTCCGCCCCTTCATACTCGGTCACAGTGCAACCCGCCTTTACCAAGGCTTCCTTTGTTGTTGGGTTTCCTTTGACCATCAGCACGTTACGTGGCCCTAGTGCAAGTACATTACAACCCATGGAATCAAACTCCGCGTCAGGGACTTCCACCAGTGTATAGCCACGGTCGAGCAGGTGGTTGCGGAATGGGATAGGCATCAGCGGGGAGTAGACCACCGCCAGGTCGCGGTCTACCGGGCTCAGGATGGACATCAGGTGAAACACATCGCTGGGGCCTTTGTAGTGGGGCAGCGGGACGGTCATGACGCTCACGCCGAGGGGCTTGAGCAAACCACGCAGTTGTTCGATGCCGGCCTCGTTGGTCCGGTAGGTATGCCCTACCGCCAGTGTTTTCGAATCCAGCCAGGCCACGTCACCGCCTTCCACGGTACCTGGCGCCTGGATGGCTCCCAGCACCGGGATGCCCTGGGACTTGAACACCCGCGCCTGGGCTTCCGGCTCGGTCGTCCGTGCCGGCTTGCCCATGTGGCACAAGATCATGCCACCATCGGTGGCAATCGAGGCATCACGGCAATAGATCGAGTCCATGGTCGTGGTCGGATCGCCGGGAAAGTGCCGGATCACGGCTCCGGATGCGGCGACCATCGCTTCAAAGCCCACGTACTCCTGTTTAGCCCTGGTGAAGTCGGGACGCGACAGGTAATTCAGTCTCTTCCAGTCGCGGTCGATGACGGCGTCGCCGACGAAGGCGTCTTCGGCGCGTTTGATGAATACAGCCTTGATCTGTCCGTAGTCCGAATGGCAGGTGCTCATGGTTGCGGGGGGTCCTCATGGTCGCGCTTGCGGCGCATCCACACATAGAACGGAATGCCGCAGAGCAAGGCAACAAAACCCCAGTAGACAATCTCCTGCCCGGAGCCAACGACAGCCCACACGGAATACACGAAGGCCATGCCGGCAATGATGAGTTTGCTGATGGAGTCGCGCTTCCAGAACCTGTTCTGCAAAACGATGACGCCGTACGACGCGGCCGAAAAGAGGTACGGCACGAGCACCATGATCGTCGTCAGGAGGATCATGAAAGTGAACATCTCGGTGAGTCCCTTCGACAAGTTGGAGAGCAGCAGGATGGTGATGAGGGCGCTTGAAATCACCAGGCCCATAACGGGCGACTTCTTTTTGTTTTCACGCCCGAATATCTCCGGGAACATTTTGTCTTTCGCGGCGGCAAACGGAATCTGCCCTTGCAGGAGGATCCACCCGTTGAGGGCGCCGAACGTGGAGATGATGGCGCCGATGGCAACCCAGTACCGCGCGCTGTCGCCCCAGATGATGGCGGCGGCGTCTGAAAACGGGGCGTTTGACTTCTGCAGGTCGACAGCCGGGATCATACCCATGACGGCCACGGTGGCGAGAATGTAAACCGCGATGGTCAGGGTGGTGCCGATCATCGTAGCCCGCGGGATGGTTTTCTCCGGCTCGCGGATGTCGCCCGACGGGATCGTGGCGCTCTCCAGTCCCAGGTACGCAAACAAGGTGAGCGTTGCGGTTGCGGCCACGGCGCCGAAATCAGATTCGGCGCTGACGTTGAAGGGCGTGAAGTTGTTGAAGTCAACGTAGAACAACCCCACGATGGAGATCAGCACCAGCGGTGTGAGCTTGAGGATGGTGGTGATGAGCTGCACACGACCGGCTTCTTTTACTCCCTGGATGTTCACCCACGTGAGCAGCCATACCGCCGAGATGCCCGTCAGGACAGACAGGATCTTGTTGACAGCAAGCACAGGGAAGAAAACGGTGAGGTAGCTGACGAAGGTGACGGCGATGGCCGCATTCGTGCACCAGATGGAGAACCAGTAGCCCCACGCCACGAGGTAAGCGGCGAAGTCGCCGAGGCCCACCCGGGTGAAGGCGTAAGGACCCCCTACCGAGTTGGTGATGATCTTGCTGAGGTGGCTGAAGAGCAAAGCCAGGAAAATCGCTCCGATGGATGAGCCGATCCAGCCCAGGATGCTGATACCGCCGTAGGCCGCCAGGGTGGCTGGCAAGAGAAATACACCCGAACCGACCATATTGCCGACGACCAGTGCGGTGGTCGTCCATAACCCGATCTTGCCGGGCGCGCTTTTCTCTGTCATGCAAGTAGCTCAGGCGGTAAGATAGTGAGTTTTCTCAATCCTCCTCATGGGGGTATTTGAACTGGGTGCTGGGTACTGCGTGCTGGGCGCTGGGTGCTGGGTCCTAGGAACTTAGAACTCGGAACCCGGAACTCACTCCCTATCACGGGGGTATTTGCACGATTGATTCAACTTTTTAAACGGCCGGTTCATCCTACCTTGCACAACCAACCCTGTCAATGATGAAAAAGCTCTTTACCCTCGCCGCCTTGGTAGTGGCCGCGGCCGCCTATGGGCAGGATACCATGGAAAAGACGATGGAGGCCCGCGCCCGGGAGATGTTCCGCGTCATTACCCTCAACGATCCGGAAGCCTGGAAGAAGTTTGTACGGGAGAACTACTCCAAAACGCTCATCGAGAAGCCGATGCAGGCACGGAAGGACACAAATGGCGGCGGTGCCAGCAGCAGTTCGAGCTCCACGACCCCCGGGACCGTAGAAAGCAAAGCCAAGATGTACGAGATGCTGCACCAGGATTTTAAGGCCGGTTCCATTACATCGCTGAAGGTCGCCGGCAACGAAGCCAAAATGGTGGTGACGGCCTTCGATCTGAAGGGAACATTTACACTGAAGTATTCGAAGGAGAAGCCGTGGCTGATTGACGGCATCGGCGTCGAAGCCGGGAACTAGAAGCGGGTGCTGGGTACTAGGTGCAGGCGCATGACCGTCCTCCAACTGTTGAACCGTTGAACTGACTTCACCACCACTCTCGGGGACCCCAGGAACCTCAGCTTTCAGCTTTCAGCTTCCAGCTATTAGCGATACCTTCGATCATGCTCCGGATAGTCGCCGCTATCGCGATCTTTATTTCAGCGCACCAAGCAGCCGCAACTTCACTCCTGCTGCCGATGGACGAGGCGCAGCGGAACCATTTGAAGGCCTACGGGCTGGTCTATTGGACGTTGCAGAAACAGGAGACCGCCGAATGGCTGCTGAACTACCGCGGGGGAAGCTTCCTGCTGCCGTACTCGCGCGCGATCGAGAGCGAATGCACGGTCCGTGGCATAACGTTTGAAATCCTGTCGGCGGA
>JAYRXB010000531.1:0-2852 GCA_041917735.1 Cyclobacteriaceae bacterium | reverse complement strand
CGAGGATGAGCACCTGCGGGTCGCCCATGAGGGCCCCGGCGAGGCCGAGCCGCTGCCGCCATTCGAGAACCGCTCGCAGGTGAAATACCGGCTCATGATCGACGAGTTCGGGTCCTGGATGCTGTTCCAGGAATTGTTGCGGACCCTGAAGTCGATCGCTGACAAGCACCGCACCCCTGTGGCGAATGTGGCGAGCCGGTATATCCTGGAGCAGCCGCAGGTAGCTGCCGCCATCATCGGCGCCCGCACGGCCGTGCATTTGAAGGAGAATCTCGGGGTGTTTGATTTTGCCCTTAGCCGGGAAGGTCACGATGACATCCGCGCCGTACTGGCTCGCCGTCGCGGACCCTATGGCGACGTCTTCGATCTCGAACGCGTGAAAGACGGGCCGCATGGGTCGATCATGCGGTATAACCTCAACAATATCTCAGGGTAGGTTGTTTATCATCGTGCAGCGGTGACTAAACCGAAAAATGTAAAATGTAGAATGCAAAATGTAAAAGTGCAGATTTTTACATTTTACATTCATTATTTTACATTCTACATTTCAGGGCCGATTCTTCAATTGAGAAACCCACCGACTTACACTACTGACTTTCATGGCTGAACAGCGTACCATAGGCCAATTGCCACTAACTTTCTGATTCGGGTTGTCCCATTGATGAGCGCGGACTAAACCGAAAAATGTAAAATGTAGAATGCAAAATGTAAAAGTGCAGATTTTTACATTTTACATTCATTATTTTACATTCTACATTTCAGGGCCGATTCTTCAATTCAGAAACCCACCGACTTACACTACTGACTTTCATGGCTGAACAGCGCCCGCCCACCTGGTCCTCCAACTACGTGTTCCTCCTGGCTTCCATCGGAAGCACCGTGGGTCTGTCCAATATCTGGAAGTTTACCTACCTCGCCGGTGAGCATGGAGGCGGTGTTTTTGTGCTGGTCTACCTGTTGTCGTTGCTGCTGATGGGGATTCCGATCCTTGGGGCCGAATTGATGATCGGCCGTCGCGGCGGAAAGAGCATGGTGGGTACACTGGAGGTATTGGCGTCCCGGGATGGACTGAACCCGCGGTGGACCTGGTTCGGATGGGTATCCATGATCGGTGTTTTCCTGATACTCAGTTTCTACAGCGTCATCGCGGGCTGGACACTCGACTATACCGTAACCTCTGTAGCCGGGATGCTCAATAACCTGGACGCGGATGGCGCTGTTGGTTTCTACCAGGAGTTGCTTGACAGCCCCGGGCGGATGATGATCGGGCAAGGTGTGTTCGTGCTGGCCACCGCGTGGATCGTGGGAATGGGTGTGCAGGAGGGGCTGGAGCGATCCATCTCCTGGATGATGCCGGCATTGTTTGGGTTGCTGGTATTGCTGGTCGCATACGCCATGGTTACCGGCGAATTTCTACAGGCTGTCCGGTTCATGTTTGCCCCCGACTTCAGTCATTTTACTCCGCGCACCGTGCTTGCCGCATTTGGCCAGGCTGTCTTCTCCCTGGGTATCGGGGTGGGGGTGATGCTCACCTACGGTGCTTACATGCCGAAGACGACGCACGTGCTGAAATCAGCGGCCATCATTTCCTTCTCGGATGGCTTTGCTTCGATGCTGGCCGGTCTAGCCATCTTTCCCATCGTATTTCAATACGGTCTCTCACCGGGCGAAGGACCGGGATTGATTTTCATGACGCTACCCATAGCCTTTGGTGAGATGCCCGGCGGAGGTCTCGTGGGTTCCTTGTTCTTCCTTTTGCTTTTCGTGGCCGCGCTGACGTCATCCATCTCGTTGTTGGAATCGATCGTGGCTCATTTGGTGGCCACGACAAGATACAGCCGGGCCCGTATCTCGGCCGTATCCGGTGTGCTGTTGTTTGTGATCGGGCTCGGTACGGTATTCTCATTCAACATCTGGAAAAGCTGGCAGCCGCTGGCCTTTGGTCCGTTGGAGGGCAAGACATTTTTTGAGCTTCTGGATTATTTCGGATCCAATCTGCTCATGCCGGTAGGGGGAATCCTGATGGCGGTGATCGCAGGATGGCTTCTTCCTGCCTCGGTCACCCACGAAGAGTTGTTGCAACCGAAGCCGCTCCACGTTACCATCTGGAGGATACTCATTCGCTTCATCGCCCCGGCGTTTGTGGCGATGATATTTCTTTCAAATCTTGGTTGACGGGGCTGTAACGTGTCAACGTGCCAACGTGTTTGGGTGTCAGCGTGTCAACGTATTTGAGTGTCTAGGTGTTTGAGTGTCTTTGGATTTTTCAGTAGTGTGTTCTTGGTGCATTGACACACTGATACGCTGGCCCATTGATGCCTTGGCTCATTGACACGTTGGCCCGTGACATCTTGGCCCGCTGAAACGTTGGCACATTAACCCGTTAATACGTCGGCCCATTGACCCGTTGGCACGTTGATACGTTGGCCCATTGACACGTTGGCCCGTTGACACGTTGGTACGTTGACCCGTTACCTTCTATCTTGCGGCATGACTTCTTGCAAGAACTGCGGCCACAGCTTTGAAGGCAAGTACTGCAACTACTGCCGGCAGGAGGCGGGTACCGCCCGGATTACCTGGAGCGAAGTAGTGCGCCAGGTACGGCATGCCACAGTCGATGTAGACCGTGGGTTTTTCTTTACCGCCCAGCAGTTGTTTCGCAGGCCGGGTGAGACGATACGGGAATACCTGGAGGGCAAGCGGGTAAATTATTCAAACCCATTCTTTTATGTCCTCTTGCTGGCTGGGTTTACTTCGCTTCTCTTCCTGACGTTTGACGTGCCGCTGCCGGTGCGCAGTATCAATCTGGAGCACCTGGAGAAAATGAACGCGCTGGTGGCGCAGAAGTACTT
>JAYRXB010000530.1:0-3429 GCA_041917735.1 Cyclobacteriaceae bacterium | reverse complement strand
GGCCGCGTTGCCAGGAATGGCCCAGGTCGCCTCACTCTCCAACACTGCAAAAGCCACCGAACTCTTCCAACGTGGCGAAACGGCGCTGGCCAACAAGGAGTACTTCAAAGCGCAGGCACACTATACGGAAGCTATACGCCTCGATCCCCGGTACGCCGAAGCCTACCGGTCACGGGCTATCGCCCGCGAATACCTCGGCGAAAATGCCAAAGCGCTCACCGACTTCAACATCTACGTCGACCTCCGGCCGGAAGACAGCGAAGCGTTGTTCAACCGCGCCGTGCTCCGGTTCGAAGCCAAGCAGTATCTGCCTGCCCGGCAGGACTTTCTAAAGCTTCTCACCATGCCGCCCAGCAAAGAGACCCGCATGGTTTACTACAGCCAGGAAAAATCTGGCGGTGGTGAAACAAAGATCAGCACAGCACAATCCGGGCGGCGCGATCACCTGTTCAATTACCTCGGTCAGATTGAAACGCAACTCAAACGCTATCCCAACGCCATCACGTACCTCGACAGCGCCATACGCCTCTCCCCAACAAGCGCCGGGTACTTTGTCAACCGCGGCATCGCCCGCCTTGAACGCGGCGACAAACCCGGTGCCGCCGAAGACTATGAAACCGCGCTTCGCCTGGATCCCGACAACAGCCTTGCCCTGCATAATCTGGCTGCCCTTAAATCATTGGCCGGCGACAGCCAGAGCGCGGAGAAACTGCTCAGGGAGTCGATTGCCAAGAATGAGAAACTTCCTTACCCGCGCGCGGAACGTGGCTACCAACGGCTGCAAAGCGGCGACTATATGGGCGCACTGGAAGACTACAACGACGTGGTGCGACTCGAACCCAACGAGCCCGACAACTACATCAACCGCGGACTTGTCAAGGAGAAACTTAAGGACTACGCCGGCGCGCTGGCCGATTACAGCCATGCCCTAAAGCTTGACGAAAAAAACCCGAAGGCGTGGGTCTGTCGCGGCAATACGGTGTCAAGACTCGGCAACTGGAAGGAGGCACTGGAGGACTATGGGGCGGCAATCATACTTGACAACAGCTATGCGCTTGCATACTTCAACCGCGGCATCGCCCAGCAAAATTCCGGCAATCCTACCGCCGCCTGCCAGGACCTGAAGACTGCCCTGAAGCTTGGCGTAAAGGAGGCGGAAAAGTTGATTGGAAAGGTCTGCAAGTAGCTGAACTCGTTGCTTGCTGCTCGTATCTCGTTACTCGTTACTGGTTGCTCGTAGCTCGTTGCTCGTTACTTGTTGTTCGTTGCTCGTTAGTGGAGCCAAGGCGGGTGATTAGGTGGCTACGGAATGGCAAAATGGGAAACGGGAATTAATTCATCGAACCACGAGTAGCAAGCAACGCGAAACGAGTTACAAGCTACGAGCAGCGAGCAGCGAGCAGCGATCCCGAGCTACGACTTCCGCAGCTTCCCCTCCAACGACATCCAACCCCCGCCGTTGTACACGGCAGTATACCCCTGGCTCTTGAGGAAAGACTTCGCCTGACCGCTGCGCATACCCGAAGCACAGCACGTGATCACGGGCTTGTCCTTCGGAATACGCTGATATTGGCCAGACAGATTCCCCAGGGGAATGTTGACTGAGCCCTTCATATGCCCGGAAGCATATTCGGCCTTGGTCCGTACATCGACGATGGTTGCGCCCTGCGATACAAGGGCCTTGTAGTCGGTTGGAGGACCGAAGAGTTTGCTGAAAAGTCCAAACATGGTGAGGAAGTGATATGAAATTAATTTTTGTTGAGAAATATTGATTGATAGAACGCCACGGCTCCGGAGTCCGTCACTCGCTGCTCGTTTCTCGTTGCTCGGTAAAGCCTCCCAGTAGATGGCTAAGCTAACCAAGCTACTATCCGTGCCAGCCGATGGTAAATCGATTGATGAATCCCCGAGCAAGCTCCGAGTACCGAGTCACGAGCAGCGAGAAGCGATTATCGGTAGGTCAGCCAGCTGCCGCCGTTGGTGCAGTTGATACCCTGGGCTTTCAGAAAGGCCGTTGCCTGGCCACTGCGACCGCCACTCATGCAGATGAGCGTGATGGGCTGTGCTAGTTTTTTTATTTCATCCATGCGATGCGGAATTTCCTGAAGCGGGATATTAATGCTACCCGGGACATTCCCCCCTGCAAATTCTCCGGGTGTCCGTACGTCTACAATTGTTTTCATTCTTGGTTCACGTTAGCTATCAAAATGTCGTCCCTGGCGGGACTTGTTCTCTTTTTTGAACGAACTGAAAAACAATCCGCCCATCATCGCCCCATACAGTGTGCTATTCACCGGCTGCGACGTAATCGGGCATGATCCCGACGTGCATCCGATAAAGTGATAGTACAGGTATCCCCCCACTGCCCCCGCCAGGACCCCCAGCACGGTCAGTTTATGCTTGATCAAGAAGTTCATTCCTGGAAAGTTTTTACCGCATCGCTCAGGTCAAACACCGGCACACTGCCGTGAAGGGCAGAGCGCACAATGGTGCTGCCTGCCGCGCTCCGGTACCCGCCTGCACAATGCACTACCACCGGCTTGTCGGTGGGAATCTCACCGACACGCTCACGCAGTTCGTACAACGGAATGTGAATGGCCTTTTTGAAGATTCGCGACGCCTTCACCTCTGACGGGTTGCGGATATCAAGAATGGTAAACGCATCCTCCGTCTTGCGAAGCAATTCCGGATCGAAGATGTTCATTTCGGCGGGGCCGGCTTCAATCACCGAAGCGCCGGTGATCTGGGTCTCGTATCCTACACGCGCAATACGCTCAATCAGTTCATTCAGCGCATCCTCACTCTCCGCCACCAGGTAAAAAGGCTCTCCGGGGTTGACGATGCTTCCCAGCCAGGTCTCAAATTTCGTATCGCGCATCAGGTTGATGGCTCCCTTGTGATGCCCTTTCTTGAAGAGGCGCTCGGGCCGTGCATCGATGATCGGGTACTCGGTCTGCGCCGGCAGCGGTGCGCGCTTTACGTTGCGTATGCTGTCGCGGAAGTGTTCGGCACCCCGCTTGTTGATCCCCACAGCGTAGGGAAAGTATTTCGGAACAAACGGCTGGTCGGCAAGCAACTCCTTGATGAAATTCGCCTCCGTCATGGATTGCAGGCTCCAGTTGCCCATCTTTTCGGCACCGATCGTGCTGACGTTCTGCTTGCTCAGCCCCTTCCCGCACAAGCTGCCTGCACCGTGCGCCGGGTACACCAGCACATGATCCTGCAACTTCGCGAGTTTGTCGCGGAGCGAGTGATACATCTGACGGGCCAGGTCTTCGCGTGCGGCGGTGATGGCACCTGCCGATTCGCGCAGGTCGGGACGGCCGCAGTCGCCGATGAATAGCGTGTCGCCGGTGAAGACGGCATATTCCTTACCCTGCTCATCTACGGCCACAACGCTGATGCTATCGGGAGAATGACCTGGCGTGT
>JAYRXB010000529.1:0-2446 GCA_041917735.1 Cyclobacteriaceae bacterium | reverse complement strand
GGCCAGGAGCTAAAAACAGGACGCATGAATGGCGGGGTTCCGAAAAGGAGGATGACCTTAAAAGTACGAATTACCCCCGAGGATTCAGAGAAGGCTCAGTCTCCATTTTGCGAACCTTCGCCTGTTTCGGGATGCAGGCTCCCGAAGTGTTGCCATAGTTCACATTTGGCCTCTTTTCCTTAGTTTTGAATACTTTTTAAACTTTCAATGGCCGAAAACACCTACAAGTCCAACACCTTTAAGAAACCCGAGAAAGAGAAACGTAGCAAAAGCAGCAAGTCCGGCTCACGATTCAGCCTCGCTTTCCTTAAAGACCCACGGCTCCACCTGGCGGTTGGGTTCTTCCTGATCATAACCGCCCTCTTTCTCTTCACGGCATTCGTCTCCTACCTCTTCACCGGCAAGGCCGATCAAAGTGTCATCGAAGCGGTAGGCGATGCTTCGCTGGTGGAATCAGGCAAAGAAGCAGACAACTGGCTGGGCTATGCGGGTGCCTTTGTTTCACACTACCTCATCTTCCGGTGGTTCGGCATCTCCGGCTTTTTCATCCCGCCGCTCTTGTTCCTTCTTGGCTTCCGCCTTGTATTCAAGCGCGACCTGCTCACTTTCTCTTCAGCCTTCACGTTCTCCCTTTTCGCCGGACTGTGGTTGAGTCTCCTGCTTGGGTACATCACCCACAGCATCGTCGGTGCCACCGAAATCAGTTTTCTCAGTGGAGGCCTTGGCTTTGCCCTCGCCGAACTCGCCGATAGCATGCTGGGGTGGGGAACCTTCCTCTTTCTTGTGCTCACGCTCTTTATCTTCATCATTTATTTCTTTAATGTCACCGCCATCAATGCTTTCCAGGTCAAGGACCCGAAGCCCATGGGCAACGATGCCCTGGAGGAAGTTGGCAACACGCGCTACTCCGATGATCGCGACAACTGGCCGGTCATGGTGCCGCCTCCGGCCGAAGAGCCGGCGTCCGCCGAGCCACTGGAGCTGGTCAGCAAGATCGTGGAACCGCCGGCGGCACCCGTGCCCGCACCCGAGTTGACGATTCCCAAAGCCGAGAAGCCCAAAGAGAAGAAGGAACCTGAATTTACCATCGAGGAGGCTAAGCGTGATACCGATGAACTGGCCGAACAGCTGGTCGAAGAAAAAGGCTTCTACGATCCTTCGCTCGATCTCTCTTCCTACAAGTTCCCGCCCCTGGAGTTGTTGAATGAATACGACACCGCCAAAGTCCAGGTGACGCAGGATGAGCTCAACCAGAACAAGGATAAGATCATTGCCACGCTGGTCAATTTCAAAATCGGCATTCAGAGCATCAAGGCGACCATTGGACCTACTGTGACGCTGTACGAGATCGTTCCCGATGCGGGCATCAAGATTTCACGCATCAAGAATCTCGAAGACGACATCGCGCTCAGCCTTTCTGCACTGGGCATTCGTATCATCGCGCCGATCCCCGGAAAGGGAACAATCGGCATCGAAGTTCCCAACAAGAACCGGGAGATGGTTGGTATCCGTTCCGTACTGGCTTCGGCCGCGTTTCAGAAGTCCGACAAGGAACTCCCGGTGGCATTGGGAAAGACCATTTCCAACGAGGTGCTCGTGATCGACCTGGCCAAGATGCCGCACTTGCTGGTAGCGGGAGCCACAGGCCAGGGGAAATCCGTGGGTTTGAATGTGATCCTGGCCTCTCTATTATATAAGCGTCATCCGGCTACCCTGAAATTTGTCCTGGTTGACCCGAAAAAGGTGGAGATGTCCTTGTTCAGCAAGATCGAACGACACTACCTCGCCAAACTTCCCAACAGCGAAGAGGCCATCATCACGGATACCCGCAAAGTGGTGTACACGCTGAATTCCCTGTGCATCGAAATGGAGAACCGGTACGAGATGCTGAAGGAGGCGGGGGCCAAGAACCTCAAGGAGTACAACGCGAAATTCATCTCACGAAAGCTTAACCCGAAGGAGGGACACCGTTTCCTGCCGTATGTAATCCTGGTGATCGATGAGTTGGCCGACTTGATGATGACGGCCGGCAAGGAAGTGGAAACACCCATCGCACGCCTGGCACAATTGGCCCGCGCCATCGGCATTCACCTCGTGGTGGCCACGCAGCGACCTTCGGTGAATGTGATCACCGGTGTCATCAAGGCAAACTTTCCGGCGCGACTTTCCTTCCGCGTGATGTCGAAGATTGACTCCCGAACCATCCTCGATACCGGCGGCGCCGATCAGCTCGTGGGCATGGGTGACATGCTGCTGTCTGCCGGATCGGATGTCATCCGCCTGCAAAGCCCGTTTGTGGATACACCGGAAATCGAACGTGTATGTGAATACATCGGTTCACAGCGCGGGTATGATTCCGCCTACCTGCTGCCCGAGTTTGTGGGCGAAGAAGAGGGTGGCGCCACCGACGTCGACTTGTCGGAGCGTGACGCATTGTTTGAGGAGG
>JAYRXB010000528.1:0-2532 GCA_041917735.1 Cyclobacteriaceae bacterium | reverse complement strand
GTGCGGTCAAGCGACACACCCAGGATGTCGAAGTTCTTGCCCTTGAAGGACTGGTAAGCTTTCACCACGTTGGGGTTTTCGCGGCGACAAGGCCCGCACCACTTGGCCCAAAAGTCAACCAGCACATACTTCCCGCGAAAAGAAGAAAGCTTGATGATATTGCCATTGGGGTCCTGCAAAGCGATTTCGGGTGCCGGCTGGCCGATGGCGGTGGCCTTCAACTTATCCGCAAACGCAACGAAATCCTTCCCGTACTGGACATCCGGCCACTCCTTCCTGAATTTATCTGCAGCAGAAAGAAATACATCCACGTGCTTGTCCGGATCAATAACGCCGGCATTCTGCAACAAGTGGATCAAGCCCAATGAAGGCGGCTGCTGGCGGAGGATATCGGCAGCCTGTGTCGCTGCCTTATCCACAAGGCCCATGTACTGCTCCTGAAGTTCTTCAATCCGCTTCTGATCGTTGCGCTGAACGGCCTCCTGGAACTCCTGTTCAATGGCCTTGGCTTCATCTGACTCCCGAATAGCCTGCACAACGCCCTGTACCTGGTCGATCAGGTCAAGATCCGGGGAACCCTGGACGACAGCCATACCACCGGCCGAATTCCCGTCGGCCTCGATGGTGAGGTCTGACTTGTCAAGAATAACATCAACCATCTGCCGCTGAAAGAAATCAATCCGGTAATATCCGGGGCCCGGGACGCGCACCTTCTTCTCAAACGTGTTGTCGCTGTTCAGAACAATGGTATCGGCCTTTGCAACCTCCGAAGGAGTCCCTCCCTGCATTTCAGTCAACAAAATCAGGCCAGGTTGTGGAAAATTCACCTTGCCCCGAATGGTCACTTCCCTGCCTATCTCCTCCTTGGTGCCTTCACCAGAACAACCTGCCAGGATCAACCCCGCCACCAAGGCAATCATCGTGATGTATTTCATGTTTCTGTTAGTTTCTTTTTGATCAGTTCATTGGCCATTCGGGGATCGGCCTTTCCTCCGGACCTCTTCATGACTTCGCCCATAAACATACTCACAATTCCGGTCTTGCCCTTTTGGTACTCCTCTACTTTCAGGGGAAACTCCCGAATGACTTCCGACACCAACCGCTCCAGGCTGTCCATATCGGTCTGCTGAATAACACCATATTCAGCCGCGAGTTCCAGCGCCGAGCTTCCCGGTTGATCGAGGAGCGCGGGAAGTATGCGTTGGGCAGCGGCTCCAAAGCTGACCTGGTTTGAATCCACCAGGGCGATCAAGGGAGCCAGCCGGTCCGGGTCAATGGTCCAATCGCGCATCTCCCAGCCGCGCTGGTTGAGCAACGATTTCACCGGACCCATCATCCAGTTGGCCGCAGACTTCGGCTTTGCGCCACGGTTGCACAACGCCCGGAAGTATTCCGCCCCCTCCCTGGTCTCCGTGACAGCCAGGGCATCGGAAGGTGAAAGACCAAGTTGGTTCACCAACTGATCGAACCACGTTTCAGGCAGAACCGGCATGCTTCGATGTACTTCATCCAGCCAGGAGTCGGAGATCTCAAGGACAGGTAAATCAGGTTCCGGAAAATACCGATAGTCGTTCAGCTCCTCTTTGGTTCGTTGGGGAAAAGTCCGGCCGCTTTCAACATCAAATCCGCGCGTCTCCGATGTGACCGGGAGCCCCGCCTCCACCAACTCAATTTGCCGCTCGATGTCGTACGTCAAGGCATGACTGAGGTTTCGCATCGAGTTGAGATTCTTGATCTCCACCTTGGTACCCAACGTTAGCGAACCTTTCGGCCGAATAGATACGTTGGCATCGCACCGCAATGAACCTTCCTCCATATTCCCGTCGGAGATACCCAGGTATCGCACCAGTCTCCTCACTTCCGCCACCGCGGAAGCGGCATCGGCGGCAGACTGGATGACAGGTTTTGTTACAATTTCAAGCAAGGGAATGCCTGCCCGGTTGTAATCAACCTGGCTATCAGTCACCGATTGATCATGAATCAGCTTTCCGGCATCCTCCTCCATGTGGATCTTCTCCAACCCGACGCGCAGGATACCCTCCTTCCTGGGAATGGCCAGGGTTCCTCCGCGGCAGAGCGGCGAACGATCTTGTGTCAGCTGGTATCCTTTGGGCAGATCCGGGTAGAAATAGTTTTTGCGATCAAAATGCTGACGGCGGGTCACCGTGCCACCGCAAGCCACTGCCATCCGCAGGCCCATTTCAACAACAGCTCGATTGAGTTTGGGTAACGTCCCGGGTAATCCCAGCGAGACAGGGCTGATCTGTGTGTTTGCTGGGGCACCAAAGGACACCGGGTCACTGCTGAAGATTTTGCTCTTCGTCTTTAGCTGGACGTGAATTTCCAGTCCAATGACCGCTTCGTAGGATTCCCGGATCAACGCGTCCATGGGCACAACGGATAGCCCTATTGCTTCAGCAGGGTCGCAGCCTTGACGAGCACCTGGTCCAACCCTTGCATGTTCTTGCCGCCGGCTGTTGCGTAGAAAGGCTGCCCACCTCCACCACCATCAATCTCCTTGGCCAGTTCCTT
>JAYRXB010000527.1:0-6320 GCA_041917735.1 Cyclobacteriaceae bacterium | reverse complement strand
GTCGGTAATAGGAGGCGAACAGGCTCCGATCAATAAGGTATTCCAGAAAACTGGTTGAGGTATAGTTCCAGTGAAAGTCACGGGGGCCATGCGGCACAAAAGGATAAATCAGATCAGGAAACAAAAACAGTCTGCTCCGTGGTGCCGAAACCAGGTCAGCACTGGCCGTGATGGTCTGCTCTGTGGATTCACTCGTGTAGGCGCCGGACACTTTGCTATAGTGTTCAATGCTCTTGTCAAACAACCCCTCGACCACCTTGCGATCGTATTTACCGCCTGCCACTTCGGCTTTGTGGGCAATCGTAATACCCTGATCCTTGTAGGATAGCGCCAACAGGAAATTCCGTTCATCCGACTGATTGAGCTTGTTGATGGCCCCCCGGAACTTTTCGTAGAAAAACGCCACTTCGCCAGCTTCGCCGTAACTGAGGTTGGGGTTGTGCGCCTCGTACCATATGAGCTGATAATTCGACAATCGGGTAAGATTATAGGGCTGAGCGCGACCCAACAAACGCTGGTAAAACTCAATCTCCGTTATCCGTTTATGCTGACAGTAGCCAGCCACAAACGGATCCAGCAACTCGACACGGCGGGCGCGATAGAGAACCGAAGCCACATTGGCTGCGTTGTCCATCATGTTCGTGTAGTCGCGTTGATAATACGATTCACTGTATTTGATCAACGTGTCGATCGATTGGAGACTCCTGGGCACATCTCCCGCTGCTGCGTAGGCGAGCGCCAGCTCCTGATAGAGTCCGTTGAAATCAAAGGAATACCCCTGATAGCCACGGGCCAATTGCTTACCGCGTTTGAAGTGACTTTCTACCCAGTTACTCTTCTTTGCAGAGTCAAAGGGAGACAATTGCCGGATGACAAGCGCCAACTCCTCCTTTGAAAAGGAATTGAAATTGAGAGCCGACTCCAAACACATCGAAAAATTCAACACATCCTCAAAGTTGCCCGGCGTCTGACTCAACAAGGTAATGACCGCTTCGGCCGAACGCCTGGCGTTTACCTGCTGGAGACGCATCAGCTCCTCGGTAGAGTTGTAGAAATAGGCCAACCCCAACGTGGTACGCCACTCATTCAGTTCCTTAAGATACTTCGCCGCCGATTCACCGTTGGTGAGGTTGGGCTTGTAGTTCTTGATGAGGCTATCGGTAATCGAAATGACCTGCTTGATCTCGTGAGCCGGTTCTGTGCGGCCTTCAAATACGAGTGCAGCGGCTATTCCATTCGCCAATACGATTTTCTCCAGGGGATCATTCACCTGGGCTATCGCATCCGGAATAGTGGTAACCCCGGAGCGAAGCTGTTCAACGACCACGATGCCACGGTTGGCAAAATAGAGTTTAGGGTTGTTACTTAACCCGACGCTCTGTTTCCTCATATCCTCAAGCACCGCCACGTTGCGCCTGTCGAGGTAGGTTTTCAATGCGAAAGAACCCAATCCCACCATGACGAGCACAGCCAGCACCGCCGCGATCTTGCGGGGACCATACCGCATGACGGTACGGGTCACCGCATGCTTGCGGGCGCTGCGCTCCAGGAACTCCTGTGCATTGGCCAGGATCCCTGCCGCCTTCGCTTTTCGTTGATCGTGCCCGAGGTCCTCTCCCAAATAGCGGGCTATCCACTCCGCATTCGGCTTCGCCTTTTCAAACCAATTCTCGAAAAAGGTGAGCGGCCCAATGTAGAGCAAAAACGAACCTGATTTGCCACTTTCCACCCAGCGATTCATCTGCTGGCTGAAATCCAGGTAAATGGTGTAGTTGTTGAACTCGTCCTTTGCCCACAGGTTCAGGTTCGTCCAGTTTCGTATCAGGCTTTCGTGCGTGATGTCCAATACCGCGCTTTCGGTCAGCTCGGGCATTTCATCCGAAAACGGGCGAAGCAAGGTGTTGCCAGGCTCGCGGAAGACGGAAAGAACCTGACCCACTTTCTGGAACGTCAGGTGAGGCAGGTTGATCACCGCCGTAATTTCTCCCAGGGTCATCCGGTTTCGGACGGCCCGGCTGTTGTCAATCTTCGTCAGGCACTTGAAGGCCGTTTCGATCACAAACTGGGCATCCTCGTCCTTCACCGAACTTCCATCGCCCGACTTAACCCGTTCGGAAGCAAACGTATAGAGCTTGTTGGCATGGGTGTTCAGTACATTCTGCAAATCCGGCTGGTCGTAGCAGGCCTTGATCTTCGGGGGCAGTGATCCAAACCAATTGGAGAATTTCTGATGGTCGGCTGGTGGCAAATCGTCACCGCGCATCCCCCCTACCATTGCATAGTGCACCAGATCCATTTCCGATCGGCCTTCATCGGCCATCTTCCAAATCTGGTTTAAGGCATGCTGCAGAATGGGCAGCTGGTCGGTGCCTTCCACCATGTCGTGGATGAGGCGTTCGGTAAGCCTGCGCGAAATGCGATTGCCACTCAGTACAGCCGGCTCTTCGATTACTTCCTGGAGCTGTGATCGGTTCAGCCGGGGAACGAAAAACTGGGAAAAACCAATGGCCTCCGGCAGACCGCGAAAGGCGGCACACTGCCCGATAAAGTCGGAGCGCATGGTGATGATGACATAGATCGGCAGGTTTTCTTCCAGCGCGATACGAGCTGTCTCGAGGAGCAAGTTGGTCACCAACGCGGCTTCCTGAGAGGGCACACCCTTGTGGAAGTTCTCCGGGTTGGTAAAAAACTCTTCAAACTGATCGGCAATCAGAATAAGGTTGGCCGCCGTGCGTTTCCGCTTTGCCTTCTGCTGATCATCCAATGCGGTGAAGTCCTCCTCTACCGCATCCAGATAGAACGGCGAGGCTTTATATACGTCCACCAACGCAGAAAACCCGTGGCTCAGTTCAGCCCGCACGGTGCTCTCGCTGGCAATCCCCAGCTGCCTGGCCAGGGCCTGGCTTAGGTTAGCGAGCGGACTCCGTTCGGGTCGGAAGTCGGCAACCACCCAATTCGAAAATTGAGAGCGCAAAAATCCAGCTTTGGCATTGGGAACAATACCGGCATAGACGAGCGAGGATTTACCATCGCCCGAAGCGCCGGTGAGCATGATGAACTTGTTCTTCGCCAGCTGGTTGGTGGCTTGGGTAATATGCTCATCGCGGCCCTTGAAGTAGAGTGACTCCTCTTCGGTAAAAGGGCGTAGCCCGGTATAGGGACAAATCGTAGTTTCCTCCATGACCAAACAGACGTTAGAGTTTAACTACTTTTACGTACACCTTTTTCACTTCTTCCGGCACTTCTTCTTTCGGCACAATGCTGGACACGACCTTGGGTGCCTTGAACACGCGCGAAGCGTTCGTGGCCGGATCATTTTCACCCACCAGCATCAGTTGGGTGGGCGATGAGGCCCCGCCGATTTCTTTCCAGATCTGCTTTACAAAAGGAATTGCCCAGTCGGCCGCGTACTTAAAGTAGACGACAGCCAGCTTGCTCTTGGGAATTTGCTGCGCCGACCTTTCGCGGTAGGACTCCTCGCCGTCGGGCATAATGTTCAACGTCTCAATCGGATAGTATTCCCCAATGAGGTCCGTGATCTTTCCGGCATCGCCCTCATCCTGCTGGTTGAAGATGAAGAAGATGTCGGTATCCTTGCTGTCAAACAATTTCACTTCCTCCTTCATCATGACGACTCGGATATCATCCACCAACTGCATCGCCCCCGCGCTATTGCTAAACATCATGTTGCGGGTGATGGAGTTCCTGATATTCCGGATAAATTCCGCTTGCGAAACGTTGACGGGATTTCCCTCCGGGGCTACATTCCAGATAAAACACTGAAAATCGGAACCGGCAGACTCCAGCATCTTTCGTACTTGATCAAGCTGGTATTGCGGAAACGAAACATCACTTTCCATTTCAAACCGGCGGCCGAACTCGGTACCCAGCATGTGAAGGGAACACGAGCACCGGGCCAGGTCCTCCGCTACACGACGTTTAAACTCGCCGTCGTCGGCCGGACAATCCGTGGAGGGCAACACGTTGAACCCCGCCTTCTGCAGGATGATCGCCAGCTCTTCCCGCTGCTCTTTCAGGTCGCTCGAGGTCCACGCAAGGTAAACTGTGGGGCGTTCGCGGTCGATCACCTTCACTTTAATCGAGGGCGGCAATGATGTGGAATAGGTATTTGTCGGCACCTGCCGGGCAGTCAGGTCATGCCCGGAGACGAGGACTGGCTCCTCACGGCTTTTCAACTTAATCCCCTGGATAATTTCCTTAATGGCATTGGCCAGTTTGTTGATCTGGTTACGGTACAAGACACGACTTCCGGCGCTACCGATTTCGTCATCCACCGGGCGCAACGGCCGGTTTACGCCAGATTCCCGGTAAATGAAGTCAATGGAACGGAGGACTCCGCTGAGCTCTGCTTCCAGCAAGCGGGTGTCTTCGGCGTCGATATCGTGGATCTTGACCGGGAGAATACGAGAACCGACATTTCCACTGGGCAACTTTACCAGTCGGCCAATGGTATCGGTTTCAGACTCTTGCTTAAAGACTTTAAACTCATGCTTCCAGGCAAAAGCCTGTGTATCGCAATAGGTCTGCGAAATGATCGGAATAAAGATGAGTGACTTGATCTTGCCCTGAAGAGATTCGTGAACCTGATGGGCTTCATTCAGGCCTTCTTTCGGATTCTGGTCGAAGTAGATGGTGAGCTTGTCCTTGAGGGTGGCATCCAACTCCTGTTTCAGTTTCTCCACAAACTCGCTTACCCACCCATCGTATTTGTTATCGTTGTGGCGATAACTCACAAAAACATCATACTCGAAACCAGCGAGAATCGAAGGCATAGACTATAGGTTAGGTCGGCAAAAGGCTAAGTTTACAGAGAATTGGCCGATTTCACAACCGGGGAAACAGTGACCTGTAATCGGTAACCGGTGACCAGTAACCGGTGACCGGTGGCTAGTGATCGGTAATCCGTGATCGGTAATCTGTAATCTGTTATAGGTAATCAGTGAGTCCGCGTAACCTCTAAACCGGTTACCCGGCAATCCGCTATCCGGCTACCTGACAACTGGCTACCCGGTCATCTGGCGGGGTCGGGGTAAATTGAGGATTAATATTGTATTTTCAGCAAACAGTTTGTGTTCACACCTGCTGCAAGACGACCGACAACCAAATAACCGTCAATCGAAGAATGAATCCAACGCAACAAGAACACCGCCGGCTTTTGCTCAAGTTTCTATTGGGTAGCCCCCTCCTTTCGCTGGCGTCGTGTACCACGTCTTCGAACGCGCCGGTTACGGAGAAGACCGTCAGCGACCTGATCCAAAAAGCCTCGGAGGCATTGGATGTGTTCGACTTCGAAAAATTGGCTAAGAACAAACTCCCGTCTGCCCACTACGGCTACCTCGCTACCGGTGTCGATGGCGACCGGACACTGCTGGCCAACCGGGAGGCATTCGATAAGGTCCAGTTGCGCATGCGCCGGCTGATCGACCCCACGCAAGTCGATATGCGCACTACCCTCTTCGGTCGTGAATACCCCACACCGATCTACCTGACTCCGCTCAGCAGCCAGCGCGCCTTCCACGAAGACGGCGAAATCGCCACAGCCCGGGCCGCCAAGGCAAAGAACCACCTTATGGGGCTCTCCACCGTAACCACAACATCGATTGAAGACGTCACCAAGGAACGTGGCGCACCGGTATGGTACCAACTTTATGCGCTAAACGATTGGGAGGCCACCCTGGACATGATCCATCGCGCGGAAGATGCCGGCTCCGAAGTGCTCATCTTCACCGTCGATGTTGCCGGCGGAAGAAATACGGTTACACTCGAGCGCATGATACGGCTCGATACCCGCGACTGCCGTTCGTGCCACGGAGGTAACCGGTTTGAACGCAAGCCCATGGTTTCCAAGAAGCCAGGGATTGAATTTGAAAAGAAACTGACGTGGGAGTATCTGGACCGGCTCAAGGCCAGCACCAAATTGAAACTGGTTATCAAAGGCCTTGAGACCGCCGAAGATGCCGAACTCGCCCTTCAACACAAAGTCGATGGAATCATCATCTCAAACCACGGAGGAAGAGCCAGCGAAACGGGTCGGGGTACGCTGGAGGCGCTTCCGGAAATCGCAGCGGTCGTTAACAAGAGAATACCCCTGCTGATCGACGGCGGTTTTCGGCGCGGTACAGATATCTTCAAGGCCTTAGCCCTTGGGGCTGATGCTGTCGGAATTGGCCGCCCATTTGTTGGGGACTGGCCTCGTTTGGACAGGAGGGGGTAGAGGCCGTGCTTCAACTGCTCACCGACGAATTGAAGCTCGTGATGGGTCAGGCCGGAACAAGAAGCATACGGGAAATCAATTCATC
>JAYRXB010000526.1:0-4285 GCA_041917735.1 Cyclobacteriaceae bacterium | reverse complement strand
CTATGTTAAGGTGAGCACGAAGTACGGCGGAATGCATGCCGAACCACCAACCCATGCACAATTTGCCCGGAGTTTCGTGTCGGGAATGAAGAAAACGATCAGTTCACAACCGGCGGTTCGCCCCACCACGTACCGGGCACCATCGGATTTCACACCCAGTGACACCAGCGCCTTGCAGGCTGGCATGCGCGTGGAACATCCCAAATTCGGCTTTGGCTCTGTAATTCGTATTGACACCTCGGGAGCGGATCGCAAGGCCGTTATTGCGTTCGAGGATTTTGGCGAAAAGACGTTATTGCTTAGTTTTGCCAAGTTAAAGATACATCCCCCTACCGCGCTTAATACGTCATCATGATCGGAGAATACAACTCTCAGCGTCAGCATATTATCCTTAAAGAATACGGTCGCAATATTCAGAACCTGGTGGAGTACATCCGCAGCGTTCCCGACAAGGATAAACGGACTGAACTTGCTTACACACTGATTGAACTCATCAAGCTCCTGAACCCCACGGTTCGAGAGTCAGTTGAAAATCCGCAGCGGCTGTGGGATGACCTCATGATCATCGCCGACTTCAACCTCGACGTTAACAACCCTTTCAATCTCCCGGACCGGGATATTCTCAGCAAGCGCCCGAAGAAAGTACCTTATCCGCAGACCGACGTTCGGTACAAGCATTACGGAAAGAACATTGAACGGTTGGTCCAGGAAGCCATGAAGAAGGAAGATCCCAAGGAGCGCGAGGAACTCATCATTTACCTCGGCAGGCTCATGAAGACCTTCTACGGCAACTGGAATAAGGAAACCCTCGATGATTCCGTGATCCTGAAAGACATCGCCCAAATGTCCAAGGGTCAATTGACCATGAGTCTTGAAAAGGTTCGCGAAGAAAATCTCTTTGACCCGCTGTACCGCGAACGCAGCGGCAACCAGCCTCGCCCCCAGGGCGGCGGCGGTGGCCGGCACCAGGGCCAACGACAGGGCGGCGGAAGACCGTTTAAAAAACGCTTCAACCCTCACCGCAGAAGAGACCAATGAGTTCCTTTCGGATCCAGGGAGGAAAGCGCCTCCGCGGCGAGATCATCCCGCAAGGCGCCAAGAACGAAGCCCTGCAGATTATCTGCGCGGCACTGCTCACCGCAGAACCCGTCACGCTTCACAACATCCCTGACATCGTTGATGTCAACAAGCTCATCGAGCTGTTGGCAGACCTGGGGTGCACGGTCGAAAAGCTGGGAAGCGGCTCTTATCGGATCACGGCCAGGGAAGTAAACATCAAACACCTCGAGACCGATTCCTACCGCAAGAAGGCTGCTTCACTGCGGGGTTCCGTCATGCTGCTTGGCCCCATCCTCGCCCGTTACGGCAAAGCCAGCATTCCTAAACCCGGTGGCGACAAAATTGGCCGCCGCAGACTCGACACACACTTCCTGGGCTTTCAAAACCTCGGAGCCAAGTTCAATTTCGACAGCAGCGGGAACCTGTTTCACATCGACGCGTCCGCGCTCCAGGGCAGCTACATGTTGCTGGACGAAGCCTCTGTCACCGGTACGGCCAACATCCTGATGGCCGCCGTTCTCGCCAAGGGAACTACGACCATCTACAATGCCGCTTGCGAGCCTTACTTGCAGCAACTCTGCCACATGCTCAACCGCATGGGCGCTAAAATTTCAGGCATCGGGTCCAACCTCCTCATCATTGAAGGCGTCACCTCGTTGAATGGCGCGGAACATACCCTTCTCCCCGATATGATTGAGATCGGCAGTTTCATCGGCCTGGCCGCCATGACGCAGTCTGAAATCACGATCAAGAATTGCCGCATCGATATGCTTGGGCTTATTCCGGAGACGTTCCGGCGCCTGGGCATCAAGATGGAATACCGGGGCGATGACATTCATATCCCGGCCCAGGAGCACATTGAAATCGAGAGTTTCATCGATGGCTCCATTCTCACCATCGCCGATGCCCCGTGGCCGGGGTTTACGCCCGACCTCATTAGTGTTGCCCTGGTGGTGGCCACACAGGCCAAGGGCAGCGTTCTCATCCATCAGAAGATGTTTGAAAGCCGGCTCTTCTTTGTTGACAAACTCATTGACATGGGTGCGCAGATTATTCTCTGTGACCCCCACCGCGCCAACATCATTGGTCTTGACCGGAAGTACCCGCTCCGCGGCATCAAGATGTCGTCGCCCGATATTCGTGCCGGCGTAGCGCTGTTGATTGCCGCGCTGTCGGCCAACGGAGAGAGCGAGATCAGTAATGTCGAACAGATTGACCGCGGCTACCAGGATATTGAAGGCCGGTTGAAACGCCTGGGCGCCCAGATCCAACGGGTACCGTAACTACTTCAACAACAAAGCTGCCTCTCTTCTGCGTTGACGAAACCCGATCTTCCGCATCGGTTCTCGCGGAGGGGTAAACATTTCCTTCATGTATTGAAAGATCGCCTGGATCTGCTCATCGTGTTTCCCGATACGATTCTCAAGTTGATCCAGCTTGCGAAGGATGTCTTTATTGCTGCGAAAGAACTGCCGGAGGCGCGTAAACACCCTTACGATATGAATATTTACCTGGATGGCCCGCTCACTACGTAGCACACTTGACAACATGGCAATCCCTTGCTCCGTGAATGCATACGGGATTTTACGGGTTCCGCCCCAACTTGATGTTCCAATTTGGAACATCAAGTTACGGGTCTCCGCAGGCTTTAATCGAAACATAAAGTCAATGGGAAACCGCTTGGCATTTCGTTTAACGGCCTTATTCAGGTCCCGCGTCTGAACATTGTACAACTGGGCCAGATCGCGATCCAACATAACCTTTTGACCCCGGATGAAATGGATTCGCGCCACCAGCGCCTCATCGGAGAGTTTTGTATTTCTTGCCATGAAACAAAGCTAACGCCTGAATCACAGCGGGGTGAACCTGGTTTTCCTGACAATTTCTAGTAAGGAAATCCCTTCTCAATGGTTGGAATCAACCTCCAGGCCAACGGGACAGTGGTCTGATCCATGGTACTGGTCATAGATGTGCGCTTTCTTTACTGCCGGCATGATCCGGGTATCTACCAGGAAGTGGTCGATGCGCCAACCCACGTTCTTGTCGCGGCCAAACGTGTAGTAATTCCAGTACGTGTACTTTACCTCTGTAGGATGGAAGTGACGAAAGGTATCCACCATTCCACCGGACAACAGATGTGCAAATCCATCAATTTCCTTCTGTGTGTAACCCGCCGACTTGTTGTAGTTTTCCTTGGGATGCGCCAGGTCGATCGGTTGATGCGCCACATTCAGGTCGCCGCAAACAATGACCGGCTTCCGCTTTCGTAGCCAGGCGATGTAGGCACCAAATTCCTGATCCCAGCGTTCGCGGAATTCCAACCGCGCCAGGCCATCGCCCGCATTTGGCGTATATACCGTCACCAGAAAGTGGGCGTCAAATTCAGCAGCGATAACCCTGCCCTCCTGATCAAACTCTTCGCAACCAATGTCATACGTGACATTTACCGGGGTCTCCCGGGTAATCAACGCCGTACCAGAATACCCTTTCCGGGCTTTGGACGAGTTCACAAACACCTGGTAGCCCTTCAGTGCCTTTAAGGTCTCAAACGCCTCCTCTTCACTGGCTTTCGTTTCCTGCAAACAAAGGACCGTGGGGTTCAGCTCTTGTATAGCCTCAACAAAGCCCTTTTTGATGATGGCCCTGATACCATTGACATTCCAGGATACAAACAGTTTGCTCATGCGTCAGAAGTGATATCGCACAAAGGCCTCGATAGCCTCATACTCGGCCAGTCCCAACTGGTTATATGCGGTAGCTGTTGCATGGTTCCTGTCTTCCGCACGCACCCAGAATTCGCGGGCATCATTGCCCGGGAACAAGGCGCTGTCTTTCTGCGATTGATGCTTGAAGACAGCCCGTCGTTTACGCAACAACTCATCGGGGCTCAGCGGGACCGCCATTTCAATCTGGTCGATATCCCACTCCTGCCAGGCGCCGCGGTAAAGCCACACGTAGCAATCTTTCATCCAGGGTCGTTTCTTCAGGCGGTCAATTGCCCGGAAGATGGCTGCGAGGCAAACCCGATGTGTACCGTGGGGATCTGAAAGGTCTCCTGCGGCGTAGATTTGGTGTGGCCTTACTTTCTCCAGGAGGTCAACGATAATCCGTATATCGGCCTCACTCAATGGCTTCTTCTTCACCTTGCCGGTTTCGTAAAACGGCATGTCCAGAAAATGGGCCTGGGAATCCGGGATACCGGTGTACCTGCATCCGGCCTTCGCTT
>JAYRXB010000525.1:0-5624 GCA_041917735.1 Cyclobacteriaceae bacterium | reverse complement strand
GGCGAGGTAAGGGTACTGGAGGGTTCCTTCTGGCGCCCCGGTCTTCAACTGCACCTTCATGTAGGCCGTTGTGGCGGTGAACTTGAACCAGCGGTTGTAGTTGGGCCCGGTGTCCCACTGGCTTCCCTTATTCTTATCGGCCGTGGCATTGACGGTGGTATAGGCGCCGTCGGCAGAGCAGCTGTTGATGATCGAAGAAATGTCAGTGGCGCCTTCATAGAAATTGTAGTCAGCCACGTCACTCAAGCAGAGTTTGAAAGTGCCCCGGTAACCGGCACCGGTAAGGTTGTCGACCGACACGTAGTATACTACGCCTGGAGTAAGGCCGTAGTAGTCCACTTCGAGATCGGTGTACTGGCCGTTGCGGTTCATGGAAACGAGTTCGGTGGTGCCGTTGGTGGCCCACATGGCGAGGTAGGGGTACTGCAGGGTTCCTTCCGGCGCGCCCGTGTTGAGCTGAACCTTCATATAGTTCGTGGTTGCCGTAAACTTGAACCACACATTGTAGTTCGGTCCGCTGTCCCAGGCGCCGCCTTTGTTTAGGTCGGCGGTTGCGTTTACGGTCGTATAGGCACCATTGGCAGAACAGCCCCCGATCAGCGATGAAATGTCCGTAGCCGATGCGTAGTTATCATTGGCGGGTTGTGCCAGTACGGTGCCCGTAACGAAAACAAGTACAAGGAGGTAGAAGGTCTTTTTCACTTTTCGCCGGAATGAGAAGCAGGTTCAAAGTTAGAAAAACCGGCTTTCTTCCGCCGTACCACGAGCGGAGAATTGCCTGATTTCAACCGGAATATTGGCTGGTAACTAACATTCGTTAACGGCCCCGCGGTTTCGTCATCCAGGCTAGCGGCAATCCGATGGCCACGATCAGGACCGCGCAGGCCAGGGCGGCGCGCGAAAGGTCAACGGGCCCTTGCGGCACGTTGGAGAGCGGGAGGATCACACGGTTCATCATGAACCACACGAAGCTGCCATACCCGATCCCGGTGACCAGCCAGTGGCGCGACATCACCTTCAGCCGCGGATACAGAAAGAAGAACAGCGCCGTCCAGCCGAAGGCAATTCCATAATGAAACAGGTAACCCGTAACGGCATAAAGCAAGCCGCCCTTGAACGCCGATGGGCCAAACACACCGCTGGCGATGTATTGACCAAGCCGCTCCAGGCTTCCACCTCCGGCCAGTGTTTGAATGATGGCTGCAAGGATATCGAGGGTGGCTACCACCAGCCAGGCTCGTACAAGCATGCGCCCGGATGCAGGAGATGACGATGGCTCCATGGGAATGGGATGAATCACAAAATACGATGATGCCGGTACTTGGCTATACCCAGAAGGGAGGGATCTCCAGCGTTGTAATAAGTTGTCATAACCGGGCCCCCGCAGCATCTTTTTTGAGAACTTGACGTTTGTATTTGCGGGAAGTAAATCGCCAGCCTGTATATGCTGAAAAACTACCTGATCATCGCGGTTCGCAATATCCTGAAGTACAAAGGGTACAGCCTCATCAATGTACTCGGCCTCGCACTCGGGATGGCCATTTTCTTTCTGACCCTCAGCCTGGTCTACTTTGAGCTGAGCTTCGACCGGTTTCATTCCAAGGCAGACCACCTCTACCGGGTGCACCAGAAATTCAACGATGGAGGCACCACGGCCAACATCTCGTTTCCCATCAAGCAGGCGCTGGTCGACGACTATCCACAAATCGTGGAAGCGACAAGCTTGGGGTACATGGGCGGCGACCGTGTGCGGGTGGGCACCAAGAACGGCATTGCCAACAACATCCTGTTTGTCGATACGTCGTTCTTCAACCTGTTTGACATTCGCTTCCTGAAAGGCTCCAAAGACATCGCACAGACGAAGTTCATCGCGCAAGCCAACGACGCGTTGATCACGCCGGAGGAAGCAAAGAACCTCTTTGGCGATGAGGACCCGATCGGAAAAACCATTACCCTGCTCGAGACGAACATGAGCTACACGGTGCTTGGCGTCGTCGAGCGCATGCCGCGCAACTCGCATTTCCAGTTCGGCTTGCTGCTGCCCCTCTATACACATCCCCTGCGGCCCACGGTGGAAAACAATTGGAATAACCCGGTGGTGCACACGTATGTCTACATCCCCGATGAAGCGGGTGCGGAAGCCTTTACTGAAAAAGAACTGGATCAGTTTATCAAAAAGCACTTCCCGGTGGCTTACGGTGGTGAAAATGCGCACCTGCCGGTAATCAAGATGACCGACATCCACCTTCATTCAAACCTCTACTATGAGCTGGGGCAGAATTCCAGCGTGATCTATGTCACGGTCGTCACCGCGGTGGGTTTCCTTGTGCTGGTGCTGGCCTCCATCAACTTCATGAACCTGACGACGGCACGGTCTTCCCGCCGTGCGCGTGAGGTGGGCATGCGCAAGACGCTCGGCGCCCAACGTCCGTCGCTGATCACGCAGTTCCTGGGCGAGTCCATCGTCATGAGCGTGATCTCCATCCTGGTCGGCGCCGGCCTGGCCAAACTCCTCTTGCCGGTTTTCAACCAGAACCTCGGGCAGAACCTCGAGATCGACTTCTTTTCCCTGCAATCCATGGCTTCGCTCGGTGCAATCGCCTTGCTCATCGGCGTAGGCGCAGGAATCTACCCGGCATTCTTCCTTTCTTCGTACCGCCCGGCCTGGACACTGAAGAGCAGCCAGGGCCCCGCCGGAGGGTTTTTTGTGCGCAAGGGCCTGGTGTTGTTCCAGTTTACCGTGGTGACAGCCTTGCTGATCGGCATCCTGACACTCAGCCGGCAGCTGGACTACATGACGAGCAAGGACATGGGCTACAATCCCAAGAACCTTATCTATGTCCGCTCATCCGACAAGATGCGGACAGAGAATCAACACTACCAGTCGTTTATCCAGGAGGTGGCCAACTTGCCGGAGGTTGAACACATCGCCGGCGTCGCCAGCGGATCATACCAGACCGTTCAGTATGAAGGCATGCCGGTGACGGAGCGGAAAGGCGCCATCATCATGGAAGTAGGCCCGGAGTATGCGCAAGCGCTCGGCATCCCGCTGATCGCCGGGCGTTACCCTTCCCGCGATATCATCACCGACAAGCATACGATGCTGCTCAACGAGACGGCCGTGCGCGAATACGGGTGGTCGCCGGCTGACGCGATCGGCAAGATGGTGTCCATCTACGAGGGCGATAGCACCTATACGGTGATCGGTGTCCTGAAGGATTTCCACATGGAGCCGCTCACGGTAAAGATCCAGGGTACGGGGTTCGTGACGGTGATGCGCAACCACTTTGGGTTTACAGCCATCCGGCTGTCGGGCAACCGCGTTGAAGAAACTGAAGCGGCCGTCAAGGCTGCCTGGATGCGATTCGATGACGGCTGGCAGTTTGAAATCTGGCGCGAGACCGACGGACGTGAGAACCAGAACGCCGAGTTCAGGAAACTGGGAACCATGATGCAGGAGCTTACCTACGTCGGAATCTTCATCGCCTGCATCGGCTTGTTTGGCCTGGCCACGTTCTCCGCAGAGCGTCGCACCAAGGAGATTGGTGTGCGCAAGGTGCATGGCGCATCGATTGGTGCCATCTGGCGCCTCATGGTGATGGAGTTTGCCAACATCGTGGTGGTCGCCTCCATCCTCGGCGTGGTGGTGGGCATACTGATCGTCAAACTGATCCTGGAAAATTTCGCCTACCGGGTGGAGATCGGGGCAGGTGTTTATGCCATTGCCGTCCTCTCCGCCGTGGGCATTGCGGTTGTTACCGTCAGCTACCAGGCGATCCGGTCGGCGAAAGCCAACCCGGTGACAAGCCTTCGGGCGGACTAAACCGGATACCTATTTCTTTACAGCTTTTGCCTCCAGGTCAGCCTTCAGCTGCATGGCGCGCGGATTGGAAGCCATCGTGGTATCGCTCGCCAGCAAGGCATTCAGGCTGTCGAGGGCGACATCGTACTTGCCCATCTGTTCATACGTCCGCACCCGGTACCAGCGCCAGCCCGCCTCGTTCTTCGTGTTGACCAGGTCGATGAGCTGAAGGTTTTCAGCGTCCATGTCCGCGTCGTTGAGAAGATTCCACAGGATACGATACTGACCATCGTCGTAGTAGTAACCCGCCGTGTCGGCACTGTTGAGGATACGCTGACGAGTGTCCAGCACCTGCCGGATGCCGCCGGTCTTCATGGCGGCAAACAGGGTATCCGAGAGTGAGAGCTTGGGCTCGTTTACTTTCTTCATTTTGTACGATGTGTACACGAGCGTGGTGTTGGGCGGGATGTCGCTGCCGGCTCCTTTTTCGCCGTAGGCAAGATCGGGAGGCAGGATGGCGATAATCTCGTCGCCTTCGCGCAGCTTCAGGGTCACTTCCGTGAAGCCTTTGATCATCCGGTCCTTACCGGCCACAAAGGAGAACGACGAATCGGGAGGGCCATTGGTATTCCAGATTTCCTTGCCGTTGACTTCCAGGGCGAGGTAGGTCCACACCTTCGAGCCGACCTCCACCGGCCGGCCGGTGCCGATGCGGGTGTAGATGTATTTCAAGCCGGAATCCGTGGTAATGGTATCGCCCACCACGATCTCATGGCTGGAGCGATCACCGGAGCAGGCTGAAAACGCGATGACGATGAGCGCGATGGCGGCTTTCTGGATGGACATGGTCTGTGAATGTTGAAAAATGATGGGACAAGATAATGAAAGGGCTAGTTGCCGAGCAGAAATACGAGCGGAATTTCCAGTCGTTTCTTCCAGGCGCGCTCACTGTGGTCTTCGCCTTTGAATTCGCGGGTGGTCCAGCTGACGGAGGTCCATCCTTTCGCCTTCATGACCGCATCGATCTTTTGCTGCAGCGGCGGATACATGGCGTCAAGGGTCTCCGTGCCGTAGTCAAAGTACAGCTTGTGGGTCTTCGGATTGGGCAGGCTGCGCTGGAGGTACGCCACAAACGCGTCGGGAATGGGGTTGTTTTCCATGGAGAAGATCCCGGGCCAGTGCGTGGAGAGGCAGGCCGCACCGCCAAAGACGTCGGGATATTCGCAGAGGGCGTACATGGAAATCAACCCGCCCATGCTGCTGCCGGCGATGAAGGTGCTCTTCCGATTTTTCTGTGTGGCGTAGGTCTTGTCGATGTGGGGCTTTAACTCCTCGACAATGAACTTCAGGTACTTGTCGCTGTGTACGGTGGCGTCACCAAACACGGAGGCGCCGTTGGTGCGTGAGGCCTGGTAGATGCTATCGCGCTGCGCCGGAGTGAGTGACTCAAAGGGTTTTTGGGGAAAATAGTCGGCGTGGCGCTGTGGTCCGCCGTTCCAGATGCCCACCACGATCACCTCGCGGATTTTTTTCTCGCGCAGGAGGCGCGTCACCACATCGTCAACATCCCACGATTGCCTGTTCCACGAACCCGCCGAGTCATAGAGCATCTGGCCGTCGTGCATGTACAACACCGCATACTTTTTCTTTCCGTCGTACCCTGCCGGCAGCCAGATGTCGATGTTGCGTGCGGTGACGTACATGGATTGGAAATTCTCCAGTCGCTCAATTTTTCCGGAGACGACGGCGGGGAGTTGGGCAGAGGCGGTGGTGAGGGTGAGGAGAAGGAGCAGGGTGAGAGGCCTCACCCCCGGCCCCTCTC
>JAYRXB010000524.1:0-7837 GCA_041917735.1 Cyclobacteriaceae bacterium | reverse complement strand
TAGTAATGTCCCCTGCCACCCGGCAACCGGCTATCTGGCCACCCGGTCACTGGTCACCGGTTACTGGTCACCGGTCACTGGTCACCGGTTACTGGTCACCCCGACTCCATGAAACACTACGTCGGGGCACGCCGGTCACCGGTCTCCGCCCACACCCGCTTCATTTTCCATTCTGCATTTTACATTTAACATTTTACATTTACGTCCTACTGACAGACCATGCAAAGACTCCTGTTCATCGCTTTCGCCCTTGTGATTGTCTTTCCCGCCTTTTCCCAGGCGCCGGAGGGCTGGGCGTTGTTTGCCAAGACCAAGTTTGAGGCGAAGTACAACGACAAGACGGCGGAGTATTTCTTGTATCCGGCGTTTTCACCCGAGCTGAAGGCGCAGGTGGGGAAGGAGGTAAGCCTGGAGGGGTATTACATGCCCATCGAGATTGAGGGCAACGCCTACATCATTTTGTCGAAGTTCCCCTACAGCCAGTGTTTCTTTTGCGGTGCCGCCGGGCCGGAAACCATTGCCGAGGTCAAGTTCAAGGAGAAGCAGGGCAAGTTTGAGATGGACCAGTACCTGCGGGTAAAAGGCAAGCTCAAGCTCAACGAGACCGACATCGAGCACGGCAACTTCATCCTGGAGGACGCGGTGCTGGTGGCGAAGTAGCTTTTGCGCAGGTCGTCGCCGCGCTACATTTTTTTGCCGTCCTATTGCCCACACTGCATAAACACAAACGTTTTCAGCCGCTTCCCAACCCTCACGCACCACTAATTCCGAATGAGACAACGGCTGTATCTTTTAAGTGTTCTTCTTTTATGCTTTACCGCTCTTTACCTCGGCTCCTGCAGCAGTCGAGCTGATAATGCAGCGAATGAAGCGCACGCTGCCAAGGTAAAGCGTGGAGACTATTTGGTAAATGCAGTCGCCAATTGCATGCATTGTCATGCGGATCGGGATTTTACGAAGTTCAGCGGGCCAACCAGACCCGGAACCGAAGGGAGCGGCGGACAGCGAAAAGGCGTAGTGGTTCGAGGTATCACACCCACGACGCTGGGAAGCTGGACGGACGAAGAGCTCGTGCGGGCCATCACGACCGGCATCAACAACAAGGGAGACACGCTCTTCCCCACCATGCCGTACATGAACTACAGGTATTTGGCGCCATACGATGCGGAAAGTATTGTCGCCTACCTCCGCACGCTGAACCCGCTGCCCGATAGCATACCCGACAGGGACCTCAGCAATTATCCGCCCGGTATCGTCGCTTCGATGTACCGGGATTGGTACGGCGACGATATTTACCAGTCGTTGAGTCAACCTCAAGGCGATGAGGAATTGCTAAAGGGCAAATACCTCGTGACCCTCGCCGGGTGCCTCGGGTGCCACACCAATATCGATCGGAAAGCGTTGGCATTTAAACGGGATAGCGTTTTTGCCGGAGGGCAGCTGTCCAACAAACCGGGCAATAACTTCAAGGTATATTCGGCCAACATAACGCCCGATACTACAACAGGCATTGGTGCCTGGTCCGAGGAGGTGTTCCTGGCCAAATTCAAAAACTATCGTGACAGGGAAGCGTATGACTATAACCCCGGAAAATACAATTCAGAAATGCCGTGGACCATATTCGCGAACATGACGGATGAAGACATCCGGAGCATTTACAGGTATCTGCGCACGATAAGACCGATCAGGAAGCAGGTTACCAAATGGCCTCAATAATGATAGCAAGAATGGATACGCCGTAGCCACCAATGGTACCTTTTCTATCCAATAAAGATAGAGCGATGTGTCAACTGTCTACGCGCAGGATGGCTTAGTGTCAATTGGAGCACGACTTGCGAACTCAGAATTTTACCACAAACGTGGCACCTTGAACACTGGGGATGAATTGCATGGAGAGCCCCGGGCTTCCGGGCGAGACAGGTTTCTTGTTGTAGATGCGAATGGCATTGTAGGTGTGCTTCTTGAAACCGCTGGCGACCGGGACCCCCACGGCAAGCAAGAGTACACCGCCACCGGCCGCCAGGCCCCACTGTGGATCTTGCTTGCCGGCTAGTGCTTGTCCTATCGGCCAGCCAATCAAGGCTCCGGCAAAAAAACCTACCACCTGGGCACCATTGTAATTGGAACGCGCCATCTTGGCTTCGTCATACGAAGCAGGATTCCTTTCCAGAACGGTGAGAATGTCCCTATCGCTCATCTTCACGGAACCCAGCCAATACGAGTTGCCCTTCACCCGAATGGTGTCAGCGTCACCGACAGAGCCGGCCACCCTGGCTTCCCAGACTTTATCTGACTTGACGGAATAGGGCTTCAGGTACTTGTTCTTGATGTACACGCCAACCCCATTGGTACGAAGCTTCTCAATCGTGACTGAATCGGGCGGCACATCCCAAAAGGCCATGGTCTCAATCTCGTGGAAATTGTAAGGACCAGCGACGGTAATCGCGTGAATGTCGGTGACGCTGGTTAACTCGGTCCTGACTTCGGCTTTGGTGATAAATTTGATCTTGACGGTTTGTGCCGCCAGGGGTTGTGTCCATGCGAGGAACAAAAGCAAAACGTAGAATTTCATAGTCGACGATATTCTTAATTCCAATTTATTGATTTTTACCTCAATCGCCATGTTGTTCACCAACAACCGTTGGTCGGCGTCCAACGTAAGCGGCAAAGTCCCAATTTTTGTAGCTTTCGGGTAGCGATTGTGACAACTGCGCAAGGAGGTACTGTCTGCAATGCAAGGATCCAACTTCCACGACGAAACCTTTGATCGAATCAATTCCCTCGCCAAAGGAGAATACGAGAATTGCGTGATCACAAACGCTGACCTCGCGGGCAGCGACCTGTCGGAATTCAAATTCATCCAGTGCTCGTTTGTCGGCTCCAACCTGAGCCTCGCCCGGATTGACCGGACGTCCTTCCAGGATGTCACGTTCAAGGACTGCAAGATGCTGGGCCTCCGGTTCGATGCGTGCAGCGAATTCGGGCTCGCGTTCCAGTTTGAAGGGTGTCAGCTCACCGACTGCTCGTTCTATAAACGCAAAATCAAGAAGACGGTCTTCCGCCGTTGCCAACTCCGGTCGGTCGACTTCGTGGAAGCCGATTTGTCCGGCGCCGTATTCGATGATTGCGACCTGGCCCTGGCCATGTTTGAACGAACCCTGCTTGAGAAGGCCGATTTGCGAACGGCCTACAATTATTCCATCGATCCCGAAGCGAACCGCATCAAGAAGGCTCGGTTCTCCACGGCGGGGATTTCGGGGCTGCTGAACAAGTACGATATCGAGATCGAAGGCTGACTAAGCTTCCGGGGAGTTGATGACTCGTGCTGAATCAAATGAAACAACGGTCACGGAAATTGGCTACCTTTTCGTTGGAATGTGCATAACCGGATTCATTCGCTTCTTCACCTCAGATTTACCATGAAACGCCGAGACTTCATCCTCAGAACCTCCGGGGCCGTAGCCGCCAGCCTGTCGTATTCCGAACTGTATTCCCAGGTGCAGCGCGACATCGCGGCCACACCCGACCAGGCGTCGTTCGATGTCATCGTCCTCGGCGTCGGCAGCATGGGCTCGTCCGCCTGCTACCACCTGGCCAAACAAGGCTACAAGGTGCTTGGCCTCGAGCAGTTCGACATCCCGCACGAACAAGGTTCCCACGCCGGCCAGAGCCGGATCATCCGAAAAGCATACGGCGAAGATCCCGATTATGTGCCCTTGCTTGAGCGCGCTTACCATAACTGGAAAACGCTGGAAGAAGAAACGCAGACGCAAGTCTATTTCCGAACCGGGCTTTTTTACAGTGGCGCTCCCAAGGATAAGTTTCTGGAGACAGTCAAGGAATCATCTGCCAAGTACAAGATACCTGTCAATCAGTTGTCTGCCGCCGAGTGTTCGCGAAAATACCCGCAGTTCAACTTGCCCGCTGACTTTCAACGACTCGAAGAACCTGACGCCGGGCTGCTTACACCCGAACGCTGTATCCTGCTGATGACGGAACAGGCCATCAAGCGCGGCGCCGTGATTCGCACCAAAGAGCGCGTCCTGGAATGGAAACGGGAGGGTGGCACCATCACCGTAAAGACAGACCGTGCCACCTACACCGCCGGTAAGCTGGTGATTACCGCCGGGCCGTGGGCCGCCAAGATGATGCCGACACTGGCCTCACGACTGACCGTCGTCCGGCAAGTATTGGCGTGGATGAAACCCCGAAAGTGGGAGCCGTTCGCGATGGACAGGTTTCCCTGCTGGATCATCCAGGACGAGCATGCGGAAGGCTATGGCTTCCCGATCCTTCCCGTGGGAAAATTCGGCGGACCCGTGGGTCTCAAGGTTGCCCTCCACCAGGGGGCGAGCAGCGCCGTGGACCCCGACGCGGTCAACCGCAAGACCAGCGACCAGGACGAACGCGCACTGATCGATTTCATGAAGAAGTTTATTCCCGAAGGGTATGAGTCGACACTAACCATGAAGACCTGCCTCTACACCAATACCCCCGACTACAATTTCATCATCGACTACCTGCCGGGCCACGATAAGGATGTGGCTGTCGCCGCCGGCTTCAGCGGGCACGGGTTCAAGTTTGTCAGCGTGATCGGGGAAATCATGGCCGACCTCGCCATGAAGGGATCTACCTCCATGCCGATCGGGTTCCTCAGCGCACGGCGGTTCAGTTAAGCCGCGAGATTCACACTAGCCATGACCGACCCCTGGACCGAACGATGGAATGAGCGCTACCGTAAAGCGGAATACGCCTACGGCACAGAGCCCAATGAATTCCTGAAGGAGCAACTTCAGTTGCTGAAGCCCGGACGCATTCTCTTTCCCGCCGAGGGTGAAGGTCGCAATGCTGTGTTTGCCGCCCGGATGGGATGGCAGGTGTCGGCCTTCGACATCAGCGACGCAGGACAGAAAAAAGCGCTGGCGCTGGCCAGTCAGCACGGCGTCACCATCTACTACCAGGTCGGCGGCTTCGAGACTGTTCGGTTTTCTCAAAACCAGTTTGATGCCATTGCCTTCATCTTTGCGCACTTCCCCGCCGCCATCAAGTCGCGCTGCCACCGAACGCTGCAGGCCTATCTCCGCCCAGGCGGAACGGTGATTTTTGAAGCCTTCAGCAAGAATCACCTGAAGTACAATGCGGCGAACGAACGGGTCGGCGGCCCCCGGGAGATTGATATGCTGTTCTCCATGCAGGAGCTGGAAGCTGATTTTGCGGGATATGAGGTTGTGCAACTTGCGGAAGAAGTTGTTGAGCTGAACGAAGGTCCCTTCCACAGCGGCACCGGGTCGGTGATTCGATTTGTGGGTAGGAAGCTTTGAGGATCCGGACTAGCGTATAAACCCAGGGCTGGGGTATATTTGTGGCATGTATACCCGCTCCTGGCAAATCATCCGCGACGATACCAAGAAGACGTTCGAGGTGCAGGGGCAGGAGTCGAACACGGATCACTTTCTCAACCTCGTCCATGGCATGCAGAAGCTGGGGATGACGGTGACTGCGGTAGTCCTTCCGGTCACCAACCGGCACGCCAGCAAGGACTCGATCCAGTTTACCGGCTACCGCCGCGACGACGGGCTCTACCAGCGCCTGGTGCAGGAGTATCAGCAGAAGATGCGCGGCGATTCTATTTGGGAGGATTAACAACCAGCATGCGGAATTCATGAATGTTGCTTTCACCGTTGTGTCGCTCAACTACCTGCCCGCCGCCCGGGCACTGGCGGAATCCTTCCTTCGGCATAACCCGGGATGGCAGTTTAGCATAGGACTGCTGGAGCGGAAATCGGTGAGCGTGGAATCGATGCCGGGCGAGGAGTTGATTTTCGTCGAGGATCTGGGCATCCCCGAGTTCGAGGCGATGAACCGACAGTACAGCATTTTCGAACTGTCGTGCGCGCTGAAGCCGTTCTATGCTCACCATTACGTCACGGCGCGCGGGGCAGAAAAGATAATTTACCTCGATTCCGATATCCTGGTCTTTGGTCTGTTCCGGATGTACGATCGGTACCCGGAAAGCGAGGTCTTCCTCACGCCGCACCTATTGGCTTCCGATGGACGGGTCGACCAGTATGAGTTGCACATGCTCCAGGGCGGTATCTACAATGGTGGCTTTGTAGGTCTTCGCCGGGGAGCACAGTCCCTAGACTTCCTGGTGTGGTGGAAGAAAAGACTGGCGGAGTATTGCTACCAGGGAAAGCCCGGCCTGTTTGTCGACCAGGTGTGGCTCAATCATGTGCCGGCGTATTTTGACAAGACCTGCATTCTTCAGGATGCTGGATACAATGTCGCCTACTGGAATTTGCCAGGGCGAAGGATCAGTGGCAATTATCGTGTCAATGAATCCAGCGATCTCGTTTTCTTTCACTACAGTGGTTACAAGCTCGCCGAACCCGACCGGATGTCGGTGTACCAGGATTTGCTTTCCTTTTCCTCCCGCCCGGATGTGAAGCCGCTATTTGACGTGTATGCGGAGTCCCTGCGGCGTCATGGCCATCATGCATTTGCTGGATTCAAGTGCACGCTGGGCGATGCGTCGCGCAACCGCCCGTCGTACAAGAATGAACGCAACCCCGCGTTGCGGGCCGTGAAGAAGATAATGCACAAGCTGGGGCTATAGCAGGCGTTTAGCCTACTTTCAGCGCCGGGTACTTCCGTTGCGCCCACTCAAAAGCACCGAACATCACACCGCAGAAGACGAGGTTTCCGAGGATCATGTTGCGGAGGAAGGGAATGGCCAGCGTGAGGCACTTGACAAATCCGTTCCAGTCTTTGGTGAAGGGAAGCCCCGTGGTGATGTCGGTGGAGCCGCTGATCCAAACGCCGAAGTCAGTGACCAGCCAGTGCAGCAGCGCAGCGCCTATTCCGAAGCCGGCCACCCGGAGGAACGAAGGACGACGCATCATCATACCGAGCACCACTGTGGCGGCAAACACGCCGTACACCCAGAGCTGCCCGCCGTAGAAGAACACCCATTCCGTTTTGTAGTAGAAGCGGTTCAGGAATATATCGCTGAGCCACAGCGCCACGACCGGGACGAGGACGGCCTTCCATTTGTCCTTGAAGTAGTGCCCGCCAAACAAGGCCATGGCGCCGAAGGGGGTCAGGTTGCTCAGGATGCTGAACACCGGGCTTGATTGTACCAGCCGAAAAGCGGCGGCCAGCAATATCATGGAGATAAGGACGGCCGTGCGGGGGTTGATTTTCTGTATAGACATAGGCTCAAATGCTGAAGTTCATTCCAACTACGAAATTAGCAGGTTGCGTGGTATAGCCAAAGACCTCATCGTAATCCTGGTTCAACAGGTTCTTGGCGTCCAACCAGACCCTTAGCCTGTCCTTCCAAATCCTGTATTCGCAGTACGCATCCAGCAACAGGTATGCGTCGAGGCTAACGGTCTGCGTGGCAAATGTCGACATATTGAAGTACAGATCCGAGCGTTGCCCTACGCTGCGAAGGCCGGCACTGAGGTACAACCGCGGCGTTAAGGTTAAACCTGCAAGTACGCCCGCACTGTGACGCGGCCGACGAAAGAGATTGTTGATGCCGGGATCATTCGGGAGGCTTCGGTCGGTAAGCGTTCCGTCGACATAGGCATACCAGGCCTTCACGGTTACCGCCTTCGCCGGTTGCAGGTTGATCTCCACCTCCGCGCCGTGGTCTGCCTGTTTGTTGAGGTTAACGTACAGGGCCTGGGAAGTAACCGGGTCGAAGGAGTAGAAGATCACGTCGTCAATCGTCCGTTGAAAGGCAGTCAGCCGGATGGCTGCACGGCCATTCTTGTTGTGAAGGTGGATTCCACCTTCGAGGCTTCTGCTGGATTCGGGCAACAAGTTGGTG
>JAYRXB010000523.1:0-13445 GCA_041917735.1 Cyclobacteriaceae bacterium | reverse complement strand
GACAAGATTTGATGCTATGTTCCAGCCTTTATAGGCCTTCAGGTACCGGGTAACTTCTTCGTCATTGACGGCAAGCAGCGGAACTTCGAGCGCAACGGGCGAGGATACCCGTTTCAGGTCGTAATAGTACTTCCACCCCTCCTGTGTAATGGGCTTGAGTTCAACCGTCCGGTATTGCTGACCACGGGCCGACAGGGCGAGCAGGAGCAGGAACAAACCGAGGTAGAGCGGCGTTTTCTTCATAGTTTAGCGGATCAAGTGTGAGGCATGCGGTTCACCAGCACAGTTAAAATAGTACTTTTTGTAGTTCTTGTTTCGTGTACCCCCTCCAAGGAGGTGCGCCTCCAGCAGTTTCTCCTCAAGGGCAATGGAGCGCTCAAGGAACAGAACACGGTGGAAGCCTCCCGCTACTTTAATGAGGCGCTCCAGCTGGATCCTTGCTACGTGGAAGCCCTGAACAACCTGGGCACCATGGCCTTCCAGGTCAGGAATTGGGAGGAGGCGCTGGGGTATTATGACAAGGCCATCGAATGCAACCCCGACTACCTGGCCGCCTATTTTAACCGCATGAACACGTACTATGAACTCAAGCAGTACTATAATGCCCGTCAAGACATCCAACGTATAAAGAAATCAAAGCCCGATACCGCCATTGTGTACTTCGCGGAAGGTCTCGTGGCGACCAAGGTGCGTGAATACGATGCTGCCCTGCAGGCATTCAGCCAGGCGCTTGCCCTGGACTCCACCAACGCCGAGTTCCTGGTCAATCGCGGGACAGTCAACTACTACCGCCGCAAGTACCAGGAGGCAGAAGCTGACCTGCAAAGGGCGGAGCGAATCGACCCGGCTGAGGCCAATATCTATAACACGCGCTCCATGATTGCCGTGCAGCGCGGCGACCATGCGGCGGCGTATGCGGAGATTGAGAAGGCCCTGCGCATTTCCCCGGACCAGCCGTACTTCGTCAACAACCGCGGGTTTATCCTGTTGATGCAAAACAAACTGCCGGAGGGCCTCACGGAAATTGATCGCAGCATCCTCATGGACCCCGACAACGGATGGGCGTACCGGAACAAAGGTGTTTACTACCTCCTCAATGGCGACTACGGACGTGCCGTGAAACTGCTCCGGCAAGCCGCCGATATGGACGGCTTTATTGAGCGTGTGCATTTTTACCTGGGTATGGCCTACCTGAAGAATGGACAGCAGCAGGAGGCCTGCGAAGAGTTTGTATTGTCCGACAAGGCCGGTGACCAGATGGTGACAACCACATTGTTGAAAGCATGCCAGTAGGATTCGATCAGTGGGTGGAGCAGCTTCGGCAGGTATTGAAGGGTCCGTTGCCTGGCGCGACGGCACACGAGCCGCTGCGTGCCACGGCGGTGGGCGAGATACGTCCCGTATTTGAGCACAAAACACCTCCGAAGCCCGGCAGCGTGTTGATCCTCTTGTATCCTGACCGCGGGGAGATTCGTTTTCCGTTGACCAAACGCCCGGAATACCTGGGTGCCCATAGCGGACAGGTGAGCTTGCCGGGAGGGAAAGCAGAAGCAGGCGAGACGCCCATCGAAACGGCCTTGCGCGAAGGGGAGGAGGAGATTGGTGTGCGAGCGAGCGATATTGAAGTGATCGGAACGCTCAGTAACTTCTTTGTTATTCCCAGTAATTTCATGGTGACACCGGTGGTGGGAATCCAGCGGAGCAAGCCGCTCTTTACGCCAGACCCCGTGGAGGTTGTCCGTGTGCTGGAAGGTACGGTTCGTGACCTTGTGCGGGATGATGCTGTAGCGGTGAAGGAAATTACCGCAGCCCGGGTTTACCGGCTGCAGGCCCCGCATTTCCTCATCGAAGACGAAGTGGTGTGGGGCGCTACAGCGATGATGCTGAATGAACTTCGCATGGTGATGCGGGACTCAATGGCCGGCAGGACCATTTCCTGACGGCTGAGAATCCGATTGCTGTTTTGTATTTTCACCACATGCTTCCATCACTGGAGAAAGAATTTACCCGCCTGGAACAGCAGCTGGACCACCTGCTGGCGTTGGCGAAGCCCCTCAGCAACCAGCAACAGAATTTCAAACCGGATCCTGGCACCTGGAGCATCTTGCAGGTCTTTCGCCACATGATGCAGTCGGAGGGGCAAATCAACAAGTACTTGCGTAAGAAAATTCAGGGCGTAGAGACTACGCCGAAGGCCGGCATCTTGTCTGCGCTGCGCTCCGCCGTCTTAAATGCAGCCATGCGACTTCCCCTGCGGTACCGGGTGCCCGATGCCATCAAGGTTGACCTGGAAGAGCGCTATGAATACGAGATTCTGGCGACTGACTGGAGGGCCATACGCAAAGAGATCAGGGATTTCCTGGAGACAATCGATGAAGCGGTGGCCCGAAAGGAGCTGTTTCGCCATCCGTCCGTGGGTCGGATGACCATTGAGCAAGGAATGACGTTCATGCAGGTTCACCTGGAACGTCATACCCACCAGGTCGAACGCCTCATGGCGCGTCAAGACTTTCCCAGGTAGTCCGCGGCAGATTCGCGCATGATTCAGTTTCGAAAAGCGACCCTTGAAGACCTTCCATTGCTGAAGCAGTGGGATGAGGACCCTTCGGTGATCGACTCTGACCCCATGGGGGCTTGGGATTGGGAATCCGAACTCTCGAAGGACCCGGACTGGCGCGAGTTCCTAATCGCGGAAGCTGATGAAATACCCATTGGATTCGTGCAAATCATTGACCCCCAGGTAGAAGATACGCATTACTGGGGTGACATCGGGGCGGGTTTCCGCGCCATCGATATCTGGATTGGCTCTCCGGCCTACCGGGGCAAGGGTTTAGGAACCGCGATGATGAAAGAGGCTCTCCGTCGCTGTTTTGCCCCGGCAGATGTTCATACCGTGCTCGTCGACCCGCTTGCTTCCAATACCGGCGCTTGCCGCTTCTATGAACGACTCGGGTTTGATTTCCTCGAAGACAGGATGTTTGATGACGACGCTTGCCGGGTTTATGCAATTGCGCGGGCAACTTGGGCGCAAAGACACGCATAGACTCAAAGAGGCAATAAAAAAAGCCACCCATAGTGGCTTTTTTTATTCGCGCACGGATTCTACTTCTTCCGTTTGGCCTTTCCAGCTTTTCGCACTGCCTTTTTCTTCGCAGGCTTGGCTTTCTTGGCAGCCTTCTTGGCAACCTTCTTCTTGGCTGCCTTCTTGACTGCTTTCTTCCTGGCCGGCTTGCGTGCACCCTTGTCATTGGCACCCATTTGGTTCAGCGCCGATCCGGCCTTGAACCACAGGATCTGGTTGGCGTTGTACGTATGGTTGACCTTGATGGTGTCCTTGCTGCCGTCCTTGTGGGTAAGCACCAGCGTCAACGGACGATCGGGAGCAAAGGCGGTCAGGTCGGCGAAGTCGATGCTGTCATCCTCCTGGAACTTGTTGTAATCATCTTTGTTGGCAAACGTCAGCGCCAGCATGCCTTGCTTCTTCAGGTTGGTCTCGTGGATACGTGCGAAGGATTTTACCAGGATGGCCTTGACGCCAAGGTGGCGGGGTTCCATCGCGGCGTGCTCGCGGGATGAGCCTTCTCCGTAGTTTTCGTCACCCACTACGATGGATCCAATGCCCTTGGCTTTGTACGCACGCTGCACCTTGGGAACTTCGTCGTATTGGCCGTTGAGCTGGTTCTTGACGCTGTTCTGCTTTTCGTTGTAGAAGTTGGTGGCGCCAATGAGCAGGTTGTTGGAAATGTTGTCCAGGTGCCCGCGGTACTTTAGCCACTTGCCGGCCATGGAGATGTGGTCAGTGGTACACTTGCCTTTGGCCTTGATTAACAGGCGCAGGCCGGTGTAGTTCTTTCCATCCCACGGTGCGAAGGGTGTGAGGAGTTGCAGGCGGTCAGACTTCGGGTCGACCTTCACCTGTACCTTTCGACCGTCTTTGGCTGGAGCCTGGTAGCCAGGGTCCTTTACGTCGAAGCCCTTCTTGGGAAGTTCGTCGCCCTTGGGGGGATCGAGCTTTACTTTCTCGCCGCGTTCGTTGGTCAGGTAGTCGGTGAGGGGGTTAAACGTAAGGTCGCCGGCAATGGCCAGGGCGGTGGTCAGCTCGGGCGAAGCCACAAACGCATACGTGTTCGGGTTGCCGTCGTTACGCGACTGGAAGTTGCGGTTGAAGGAGTGTACAATGGTGTTCTTCTCCTTCTTGTCGGCGCCCATGCGGCTCCACATGCCGATGCATGGTCCGCAGGCATTGGCAAACACGGTGGCGCCAATGCGGTCGAAGGTCATGATGAACCCGTCGCGCTCGATGGTGTAGCGCACTTGCTCGGAGCCAGGCGTGATGGTGAATTCGGCTTTGGTCTTCAATCCCTTGTTGGCCACTTGTTCGGCCAGGCTGGCAGCGCGTGAGATGTCTTCGTAGGAGGAGTTGGTGCACGAGCCAATGAGCCCTACTTCGACCTTTGTAGGCCATCCGTTGCGGGCAGCCTCTTCTTTCATTTTGGAGATCGGTGTTGCGAGGTCTGGCGTGAAGGGGCCGTTGAGGTGCGGCTCCAGCGTGGACAGATTGATTTCGACGATCTGGTCGAAATACTTCTCCGGGTTGGCGTACACTTCCGGGTCAGCGGTGAGGTGTTGCTTGATCTTGTTGGCCATCTTGGCCACTTCGGCACGGCCCGTGGAGACCAGGTAGCGCTCCATAGAGCTGTCGTACCCAAAGGTCGAGGTGGTGGCTCCGATTTCAGCACCCATGTTGCAGATGGTGCCTTTGCCGGTACAGCTGAGCGACTGCGCGCCTTCGCCGAAATATTCTACGATGGCGCCGGTTCCGCCCTTCACGGTGAGGATGCCGGCGACTTTCAGGATGATGTCTTTGGCGGAAGCCCAGCCGTTGAGTTTGCCGGTGAGCTTAATGCCGATCAGCTTCGGGAACTTCAGTTCCCAGGCCATGCCGGCCATGACATCAACGGCGTCTGCGCCACCCACACCGATGGCAACCATGCCGAGGCCGCCTGCATTCACCGTGTGGGAGTCGGTACCGATCATCATGCCGCCGGGGAAGGCGTAGTTCTCCAGCACCACCTGGTGGATGATACCCGCGCCGGGGCGCCAGAAGCCGATGCCATACTTGTTGGATACGGAGGAGAGGAAGTCGAATACCTCTTTGCTTTCCTTGTTGGCGGCGGTGAGGTCGTTTTTCGCGCCGCTCTTGGCTACGATGAGGTGGTCGCAATGCACGGTGCTGGGGACGGCTACCTTGGGTCTGCCGGCCGACATGAACTGCAGGAGTGCCATCTGGGCGGTGGCGTCCTGCATGGCCACCCGGTCGGGGGCGAAGTCGACGTACGACTTCCCGCGGCCGAAATTCTCCAGCTTTTGGCTCGAGAACAGGTGGGAGTACAATATTTTTTCGGAAAGGGTAAGGGGTTTACCCACCACTTTTCTCGCTTTCTCAATACGCCCCGGCATGGCGGCGTAGAGCTTTTTGATCATGTCCAGATCGAAGACCATAGTTCAGGTTGGTTAATGAGCCTCTAAACTACTAAAAAGTGTCAACGTGTCAACGTTCCGGGGTGCCAACGTGCAGGGCGCAACGCGTCATTGTTCCTCAGTGCGGGTGTGGTATCGTGTCAACGTGCCGGGTTGCGGCAACAAGTGTGGCAGGGGTATCAACAGAACGCCTTGTTTTCTTTTGGTGAAGTTCTGAATTGTTGAGACTGCAATTTGTGAATTTGCGTTACGCATGAGCAAAGTGGAGCGATTTCAGGACCTGAATTGTTGGAAGGTTGCCCGGGAGTTAACGCGAATGGTTTACGTCCTTTCTAAGCGGCCCAATCCGGACAGACTTCAACATGAGGAATCAGGTAAGAAGCGCGGCATTGTCAACGATGAGTAACATTGCTGAAGGGTTCCGCAGGATGAGTGACAGAGAATTCATTCGTTTTCTTGAAGTGTCAACATCTTCCGCTGATGAAGTGTGCAGCATCACGTATGCGGCCGAGGATCAAGGATACTGGACCGATGACCAAGTACTTCAAATTCGCAGACTTACTGAAAAGGTGATTGCCCTTAACCTTGGATTGATAAGATACCTTTTATCCAAAGAAGGGCAAGAAGCCGAACTAGATTTCAGTTATACCACCCAAGAAACCTTGGCACCCAAGCACGTTGACACCCAGACACGTTGACACGTGTATCAACTATTGATAAAGTTGAGAAACTCCCGCTTCACATTTTCGTCCTTGAACTTGCCGTTGAAATAGGCCGTTCCTGTTTTGGAATTGGTGTCCCCGACACCGCGCATGGCCACACACATGTGGTTGGCGTCGATGACCACCCCGACGTCCTTGGTCTCCAGGATGGCTTCGAGTTCCTTACCGATCTGCACGGTAAGGCGCTCCTGCACTTGGGGCCGCTTGGCGTAGTATTGGACGATGCGGTTGATCTTGGAAAGCCCGATCACCTTGCCGCCGGAGAAGTAGGCCACGTGGGCACGACCGTAAATGGGTACCAGGTGATGCTCGCAGTGGGAATAGAACGTGATGTCCTTCTCCACCAGCATCTGGTCGTAGTTGTATTTATTTTCGAACAGCCGGGCGTGCGGACGGTTCTTCGGATTGAGACCGCTGAATACTTCTTTCACGTACATCTTGGCCACACGTTTCGGCGTGCCGTTGAGGCTGTCGTCGGTGAGGTCCAGGCCGAGCGTCAGCATGATCTCACGGACATGCTTCTCGATTTGCTCGATCTTCTCGTCGTCGGAAAGGTCAAAGGCATCGGCACGCAGCGGCGTGTTCCAATGCGTTTCGGAAGCGGCATCCAGCGGCTTAAGCGGCCGGATATTCGACGAAATTCCTTTCTGTCTCATAGAGTCTGACGGTTAGATCGAGTCGTTTGTCAACTTGCTTCCGCAAAATGTTCCAGATAACGACCGCGATATTTTCGGCCGTAGGGTTCAGGTCGCGAAACCAGGGAGTATCCAAGTTAAGGTTTTTGTGATCAAGGTGGCGCAGGACGTGGGTTTGAATCAGGTCGCTGAGCACCTTGAGGTCAATCACATACCCCGTTTCGGGGTCGGGTTGGCCCTTTACAGTCACCACCAGGCGGTAGTTGTGCCCGTGGAAGTTTGGATTATTGCACTTGCCGAAAACTGCGTCGTTGCGTTCATCCGTCCACGCCGGGTTATACAGCCGGTGGGCAGCGTTGAAATGCTCTTCGCGGGAGACTGCGACGTTCATGTGTCTTTAACAACGGCAGGTGAAAATGGTTCAAGGCTCCGTTACGAGTGGCACGACAAATACTGTCTCGTAACGGAGCCGTGAACTAGCAGAACTCGTCAAATACCTCGAGGAGGTGCTCGCCAATCATCTGGGCGTTGCGGCCTTCAATGTGATGACGCTCAATGAAATGCAACAGCTCACCGTCTTTAAACAAGGCGATGGAAGGCGAAGAAGGCGGGTAGGGAAGTGTCAGCTGGCGGGCCCTTGTAACGGCCTCGGTGTCCATGCCGGCAAATACGGTTGCCAGGTGATCGGGCTTCTTCTTGGTCATCTGCAGGGCCCACTTCACGCCGGGACGTGCAGCGCCCGCCGCACAGCCGCATACGGAGTTGATCACCAGCAACGTGGTGCCTTTCTCCTGGAGAATCTGCTGATCCACCTCAGTGGGGGTTTTCAGTTCCTTGAAACCTGCGCTGGTCAGGTCGGTCCGCATCGGAGCCACCAATTGTTCAGGATACATGCTCATAGTTTGTTCAGTTTATCGTTAGTCGTAAAGCGTTTAGGGGAGTAACACAATCAAAGGAATCCAAGTTCCAGTTTAGCAGCCTCGCTCATCATGTCCTGCGAGTAGGGCGGGTCCCAGGTGATCTCCACGTTGACTTCATTCACTTCGTCGATGTCCTCGACCTTCTGTTTCACCTCGCTCGGGATGACTTCCGCGGAAGGGCAGCTCGGGGAGGTGAGGGTCATCAGGATATGGACATTGTTGACCGGGTAAATGCTGATTTCATAGATCAACCCCAACTCGTAGATATCGACCGGGATTTCCGGGTCGTATACCGTCTTGATGGCAGCGATAACCTTCTCGCGAAGATCGCTGGCAGTGGCTGTGGTCGGATTGATTGATTCGGTCATGCCTTCACGCCGGTTTGTGCCTGGAATGTGTGTGCGTGCTGCTTCATGCGCTGGATCATCGCGGCAAATCCATTCGACCGCTGGGTTCCAATGAAGCGATCCATACCGATCTCCTTCATGAAAAACAGATCAGCGGAAACTATCTCTTCGGGCAGGTAACCATTGAAGACGCGGATCAACAAGCTGACCAGCCCCTTGGTGATCGCGGTATTGCTGTCGGCACTGAAGTAGACCCGGTCTTTCTTAAGCTCAGCAACCAGCCACACTTTTGATTGGCATCCCTTGACCAGGTTTTCGTCGATCTTGTGTGGTTCAGCCAGTGGCGGAAGCTTTTCGCCAAGGTCCATCAGGTACATGACAGACATCTCCCGGTCGCCGTCCAGCAGGGCGAAGTCTTCGATGATGGCTTGCTGTGTTTCTTCCATACTCATCGGCGCAACGAGCTTATGCGTTCCAGGGCTTCGATCAGGCTGTCTATTTCCGCGCGGGTATTGTAAACAGCAAAAGATGCCCGGACAGTTCCTTCGATTCCAAACCGGTCCATGAGCGGCTGCGTGCAGTGGTGGCCTGTCCGCACGGCAATGCCACGCGCATCCAGCAACTGCCCCACATCGAAGGGGTGCATGCCGTCCATCAGGAAGGATTGTACACTGACTTTGTGGGATGCAGTGCCTATGAGTCGGATGCCCTTCAAGTGGTGCAGTCGCGTGGCAGCATAGTGCAGCAGGTCTTCTTCGTGTTGCCGGATGGCCTCTTTGCCCAATCGACCGATGAACATCATAGCCTCCCGCAACGCGATTACATCGGCAATGTTGGGTGTCCCAGCCTCAAACTTGTAAGGCAGATCGTTGAACGTGGTCTTAGCGAACGTTACTTCCTTGATCATCTCGCCACCACCCTGGTATGGCGGCATTTGCTCCAGCAGGGTACGCTTTCCGTACAGCACACCGACGCCGGTGGGGCCGTACATCTTGTGCCCCGAGATGCAGTAGAAGTCGCAATCGAGTTTCTGGACGTCAATATCAAGATGTGCTGCTGCCTGTGCGCCATCTAAAAGGACATATGCGCCGACCGCGTGGGCTTTCGCAATAATCTCTTGCACCGGGTTGATAGTCCCCAGGCTGTTGGAGGCGTGGTTAACGGCAACCAATTTCGTCTTGCGGGACAGCAATTGACCAAAACCGTTCTGATCAAGCTCGCCGGTTTCAGTCACGGGAATCACGCGGATAACGGCACCGTAGGTCTCCGCCGCCAGCTGCCACGGTACGATGTTAGAATGGTGCTCCAGCCCGGAAAGTATGATTTCGTCACCCGGGCGGAGAAGGTGCTTTCCCAATGAACTGGCAACCAGGTTGACAGCCTCGGTAACTCCGCGGACAAAGATGATCTCTTCTTTTTCCGCCGCGTTCAGAAATTGGCGTGCACTCTCCCGTGTTTCCTCGTAGGCACGGGTAGCCTTTTCCGCCAGCGTATGGATACCGCGGTGAATATTGGCATTGTAACCGGAATAGTAGTCAACCAGCGATTGGATGACGGCTTTTGGTTTTTGCGTGGTGGCGGCGTTGTCGAGGTAAACCAGTGGATGGCCATTCACCTCCTGGTCAAGGACAGGGAACTCCTTCCGAAGGGAAGCAAGGTCAAGGTCTGCGATGGAGGTGGCAGGCTTCATACGTGCTTGGTGTGAAGCTTTTTCAGAATCAGCTCATCAACAAAATGGCGCAGCTTCTCGTCGTGGATGCCGTCGAGCGTCTCACCCGCAAACGCGTTAAGCAACAATCCTTTGGCGACGTCTTTTGGTATACCACGCGAGCGGAGATAGAAGAGCGCTTCTTCATCGAGCTGGCCGGTGGTGCAGCCGTGCGAACACTTCACATCGTCGGCCCAGATCTCAAGCTGGGGCTTGGTGTGTATGTTGCTGGTTTCGCTCAGCAGGATATTGCGGTTCGACTGGAACGCATTGGTCTTTTGTGCGTCCGGTCGCACAAAGATCTTACCGTTGAATATGGCCTTACCCTGTCCGTCGATGATGCCTTTGTACAGCTCGTTGCTGAACGAGTTGGGTTTGCGATGGTCCACGACGGTATGATTATCGACCAGCGTGTGGCCGGCTACGAGGTATAGTCCATGCAAGTGCGCGTCGATTCCTTCGCCATCGAGCACCAGGGTGAGGTTGTTTCGAACGAGCTTTCCGTCCAGCGTGCAGGTGTAGCAAAATGCTTGCGACGAAGAAGCAAGCGATACCGTGCAGTTGTTGACCAGGACTTCCTCGCGGTATCCCTGTTGAATCATCAGGAAATCCAACCTGGCGTTTTGGGCTACCGTGATCTTCGACTGCTTGTTGTTGAAGAAAGCAATCTCCGGCTGCGCGACGGTATACTCCACGACCGTGCACGTGCTGCCGGCACCGACGTGCAGTGACCAGCGCGGGTTGGCGAAAATGAATGAGGGCTGGCTGAAGAAATAAACCACGGCCAGCGGGTGCTCGAGCGGTTGATGGTCGGGTACGATGATTTCAACGGACGTCTCGGCGAAGGCCTGGTTGAGCAAGTCAAAGGGATCCTGGTCGGCCTGCGGCTGGGCTGGCTCGCCCTTGCGCACGATGAGGTGGGGATCGAGGATGCGCGAGTGCTCGGAGGCATAGCGACCGTTCACAAACACGATCAGGTTGGCTGCAAGTTCCGGGATCAGTGACAGGGTAGGGACAGAAGTTGGACCCGCACCCGGGGTTGTCACGACAAGGCCTTCCAGTGCACGTGTTACCGGGGCGAAGCGATACTCTTCAGATTTTGCGGTGGGCAGCCCTTTTTGGGAAAGCAATTCCATGGCCTTCCGGCGAAGCGGATGCGCGTCGAAGCCGCGTGCCGCAAAGGCTTCTGCGAATACGGTTTGAAGTTGATGTGCGGTCGTTGACGGCATACCTAGGCTGTTGCGAGGCCCGCTTTGATCCAATCGTAACCTTTCTCTTCGAGTTCGAGCGCAAGCTCCTTGGTGCCCGACTTCACGATGCGGCCCTTGTAGAGGACGTGCACGAAATCGGGAACGATATAGTCGAGCAGACGCTGGTAGTGGGTGACCACGATCGTGGCGTTGTTGCGCGACCGCAGGGCGTTGACGCCGTTGGCTACAATGCGCAGGGCGTCGATATCGAGGCCGGAATCGGTTTCATCGAGGATGGCGAGGCGGGGTTCCAGCATGGCCATCTGGAAAATCTCATTGCGTTTCTTCTCACCGCCGGAGAAACCTTCGTTGAGCGAGCGGTTGAGCAGCGACTGATCGATCTCCACCAATTTCATTTTTTCCTTCATTACTTTGAGGAAGGCCACCGCGTCCAGCGGGGCTTCTCCACGGTGGGTGCGGACCTGGTTCAGCGCCGTCTTCATGAAGTTGATGGTGCTGACGCCCGGGATTTCTACAGGGTACTGGAATGCCAGGAACACACCCTCCCGGGCACGCTCTTCCGGCGACAACTCCAGCAGGTTCTTGCCGAGGAAGTCTACCGTTCCATCGGTCACGGTGAACTCTTCGCGGCCGGCAAGGGTGGCTGCCAGCGTGCTCTTGCCCGAGCCATTGGGTCCCATGATGGCGTGCACTTCGCCGGCATTGACCGTCAGGTTGATCCCGTTGAGGATCGGTTTGGTGTCGATTTGAGCGTGCAGGTTCTTTATGTTGAGCATAGCATTCAAATTATCCTACACTGCCTTCCAGTGTAAGGGCCAACAGCTTCTGGGCTTCCACGGCAAACTCCATGGGGAGTTGGTTGAGTACTTCTTTGGCGTAGCCATTGACGATGAGGGCCACGGCCGCTTCTTCGTCGATGCCGCGCTGCTGGCAATAGAATATCTGGTCTTCTCCGATCTTGGAGGTCGTAGCTTCGTGTTCGACGCGCGCCGTGCTGTTTTCAACGTCGATGTACGGGAAGGTGTGCGCGCCGCATTTGTCGCCCAGCAGGAGTGAATCGCACTGGGAAAAGTTGCGCGCATTCGTGGCGCGCTTGTGCACGTGCACCTGGCCGCGGTAACTGTTCTGTGATTTCCCGGCGGAGATTCCTTTCGATACAATCCGTGACTTCGTGTTCTTGCCGATGTGGATCATCTTGGTGCCCGTATCGGCCTGCTGGTAATTGTTGGTGACCGCCACCGAGTAGAATTCACCGACGGAATGATCGCCCTTCAAAACACAGGACGGGTACTTCCACGTGATGGCGGACCCGGTTTCAACCTGTGTCCAGCTGATCTTCGAATAATCGCCGGCGCACAAGCCGCGCTTGGTAACGAAGTTGTAGATGCCTCCAACGCCTTCCTTGTTGCCCGGGTACCAGTTTTGAACAGTGGAATATTTGACCTCCGCATTTTTCATAGCGAAGATTTCCACCACGGCAGCATGAAGCTGATTTTCATCACGCATGGGTGCCGTGCAACCTTCCAGGTAGCTCACGTAGCTTCCTTCGTCGGCGACGATCAACGTACGCTCGAACTGCCCGGTGTTGGCGGCATTGATGCGGAAGTAGGTGGAAAGTTCCATCGGGCAACGTACGCCCGCCGGTATGTAACAGAAGGATCCGTCGGAAAAGACGGCCGAGTTGAGGGCCGCAAAATAGTTGTCGGTAGTGGGCACGACCGAGCCAAGGTACTTGCGCACCAGCTCGGGATGCTCGTGCACGGCTTCGCTGAAAGAGCAGAAGATGATCCCCAATTCCGCGAGCTTCTCCTTGAAGGTGGTCGCTACCGACACGCTGTCGATAACGGCATCGACGGCGATACCCGTGAGGCGCTTTTGCTCGGTGAGCGAAATGCCCAGCTTTTCAAATGTCTTCAGGAGCTCCGGGTCGATTTCATCCAGGCTTTTCGGGGCAGCCTTTTTCTTCGGTGCTGAATAGTAGATGATATCCTGGTAGTTGATGGCAGGGTAGGTGACGTTCGGCCACTTGGGTTCCTCCATCGTCAGCCAATGGCGGTAAGCCTTGAGGCGCCATTCCAGCAGCCATTCCGGCTCGTTCTTTCGGTGTGAAATGAACCGGATGATCTCCTCGTTCAGCCCTTTAGGGGCCGATTCGGTCTCCAGGTTAGCCACCCACCCATGTTCGTACTCCTTGGAGGTGATTTCCTGTATAATATGGTCATCCTTAGCCATTTACTGTATTTAGACTAATTTCAAATAGCCTCAAAATTAAACAATAATAGCCCGGCAAGGTTCAGCGATACTCAATAATTATTCAGCCAGCGCAAGGCTTCGGTCAAGACTCTCTTCCAGGCTGATCATCGTCTCCGTCCGCTCAATCCCAGAAACTTGTTGCATCCGATCGTGCAGGACTTCCCGGAG
>JAYRXB010000522.1:0-6917 GCA_041917735.1 Cyclobacteriaceae bacterium | reverse complement strand
GGGTTTTCCGATGGTGAGTCAATAAGTAGGCGATCTGGAGCAACCTGCCCGGGCCTGCTCTTGTTTTACGACCTTACTGGCTATCTTTGAAAATGCCTTCCCTTCACCCCGGCTACGCGTACGATATTTTCATCTCCTATCGCCAGAAAGACAACAAAGGCGATAAGTGGGTGACGGAGTTTGTGCAGGCGTTGCAAACCGAATTGGAGGCAACTATCAAGGAAGATGTTTCCATCTACTTCGACCAGAACCTCCACGATGGCCTGCTCGAATCGCACCACGTAGACAAAAGCCTTGAAGGCAAACTCAAGTGCCTCATCTTCATTCCCATTCTCTCCCAGACCTACTGCGATCCAAAATCCTTTGCCTGGCAGCACGAGTTCTGCGCCTTCAACCGCGCCGCACAGGGTGATGCCCTTGGTCGCGACATCCGCCTGCGCAACGGAAACGTGGCAAGCAGAATTCTCCCGGTACGCATTCACGACCTCGATGCACAAGACCAGGCCATGGTGGAGCAGGAAATCGGTAGTGCCCTGCGTGCCATCGATTTCATCTACAAGGAGCCCGGCGTCAACCGGCCGCTCAAGCCCGGCGACAGTCGTGACCTCAACCAGAACAAAACCGACTACCGCAACCAGGTAAACAAAGTGGCGAATGCGGTGAAGGAGCTTGTTACCGCCATTCAAGGAGCCCCCTCCCCAGCACATGGCTCCGGACAGAAGCCCAAACTCCCCACAAAACGCCGAAACCTTTCCCTCGCGCTTGCCGCACTGGTAATCGTCTTGTTGGCCGCATTTGCGCTCTGGAAGTTTCAGGCCACCCCTGCAGATGCAGGCAACAACTCATCCATTGCCGTGTTGCCGTTTGCCAACTTCAGCCAGGACACTACTGATTTATATTTTGCCGACGGCATAACGGAGGATATTCGGGGTCACCTCGCAAAACTGGCTAGCTTGCAGGTCATCTCACGTACATCGACTACCCAGTTTCGCAACAGCGCGAAATCGGCGCCCGAAATTGCTGACCAACTGGGTGTCACGCATATCCTGGAAGGCAATGTGCAGCGATCCATCGACCGAGTTCGAATCCGGGTAATACTGATCGACGCCAGAAAAGACAATCAGGTCTGGTCGCAGTCATACGACCGACCCATGAACAACCTCCTGGACCTTCAGAGCGAAATTGCACTTGCCATCACCGAGCGGCTTCGGGTATTGCTCACGCCCGAAGAACGCCAACGCATCACTCAGCCGGTTACCGCAAACCAGGAAGCTTATGACCTATACGTGAGAGCGCGCGAACTTCTGATGGCTGGCTTTATTTCCAGCGAAGAGGAAGCTACGGCACAAGAACTGCTCAAGCGCGCCATACAACTAGACCCAAAATTCGGTAAGGCTTACGCCCTACTTTCCTATTCACTAATCTTTGACTTCGATCGCAACCTGAAACTAGGTCGTGACTCTGCCATACTCCTGGCCAACCAAGCCCTTGCCCTGGATAGCAACCTTGGCGAAGCTTACTATGCCCGACATTTGAGTCACTATACCAGAAATCAATTCATTGCAGCTCAGCAAGATCTCCAAAAGGCATATCAATTGGAGCCCAACGATGCTGATATTCTGACTAGCTATGGATTTGAACAAGTACACAACGGAAATGACCTGGAAGGGTATCGTATGATCCTAAAGAGCATCAGATTGTCAGCCCCAAAAAACAGCCTGGGGTTTTTTCTCAGACTGGCGATCATTTACTCCAAGGCGGAAGAATATGAGACCGAGATTGAACTCTTTAAACAAGCGACCGACTTCTATCCGAGGAAGGCTGGGCCATGGATTGGGCAGCTCATGGCCTACTTTGGAATGCAGGATTTTATAAATGCACGAAGAATCTACAAGAAAATAGACTGGGAGAAACTCGAAGTACAAAGTACCACTTCTTTGAAGACCTTTCAATATCTTGCTCTAGGTGAAATTTATATGCATGAAGGAAAACTGGACAGTGCAGAACTGGTTTACCGCTCCTATCAGCATCTGGAACAGGATGACACCATCAACCATCAATTGGTTCCCTTCCGCCATTTGCTGGGCTATACCCTGTGGAAGCAAGGCCGAAAAGCAGAAGGTCTCCGGCTGATCGAAGAGGATCTCCGGCTTCATCATGAAATTCTTCAGTCCAAGCGATCCTCCGGCGTGTATGATGTCAGCTGGACGCAATACAACACCGCCGCCATGTATGCATTTCTGGGCAAGAAAGATAAAGCTTTACATTACCTGGACTCCGCATTTCTGTCTGGCGATTTTGGCGTCGCCCGCAACCCGCTCTTTGATCCGATTCGCAACGACAAGGAATTTTCTGACTACTACGCTTCCTGGAAGAAAAGATTCGAAGCCTCTAAATTAGCTGCCAAACAAGCATTGCGGGAATTTGAGGCAGGGACAGTGCATATCAATAAGTAGCCAGGATATTCCTTACAGCACCGTGTACGAAACCCCCAGTTGGATAAGATAGCGGCGGAACATTTCGCCGGTCAACTCCACCGACGCCGTATTCCGATTCGGGTGAAAATGCACTACGGTAGCCTCCAACACTTCCCGGTCAATCCACAACTCCACATCGCCCTCTGCATTGTTCAATAGCCCAAACGGCGAAACCGCCCCGGGCTCAACGCCGAGTTTCTGCATCATTGTCTCCGGGTTCACAAACGAGAGCTTCTTGTCGCCGACCTTTTCGGCCAGCTGCCTGAGATCGGTCTTCTGCGCCGCCGGCAACACCACCAGCAAATAGCGGGTCTTCTTCTGGTCGCGCAGAAAAAGGTTCTTGCATGGCAATCCCGGCAAGCCATGCTGCGCCAACTCCTCACAGGTCTGCACAGGGGGATGCTCGTGGACCCGGAACTCAATCCCGTGGGAGGTCAAATAGTCTTCTACGCTTTTATCCAAAGTTCAACAGTTCAAGAGCCGGCCCCGACGTGGGAATTGACTGAAGTGAAATTAAGGGTTAGCGCATAACCAATATTGAAGGTGGAAGAGATATGCATCTTGTCGGGGTTCAACAGTTCAAGAGCCTGCCCCGACGTGGGAATTGACTGAAGTGAAATTAAGGGTCAGCGTATAACCAGTATTGAAAGTGAAAGAGACATGCATTTTGTCGGGGTTCAACGGGGTTCACGGTAGTACTATTCAAGACCATTAACTATTCACTTCTCACTATTCACAAGCCACTATAGCGGTTTGAATCGCGCCTGGAAGAACCTCAAATACTTTGGTTCATACACCATCTTCAACCCCTTGATCTTCTTCCTTCGGTCGAACACAGCCGCTACCGACTCAGCGATAACATCCATATGCGCCTGCGTATACACGCGCCGGGGAATGGTGAGCCGCACCAGCTCCAGCTTGGGATACCGGTTCTTGCCGGTCTTCGGATCCCGCCCGGCCGACACCACGCCACGCTCCATGCTGCGCACCCCAGACTCCAAATATAACTCCGCCGCCAGGGTCTGTGCCGGGTAGGCATCCTGCTTGATGTGCGGCAAAAAATCTGTTGCATTCAGAAACACTCCGTGTCCACCGACGGGTTTCACAATGGGTATACCAGCTTCGGCAATCTTATCGCCCAGGTATAACACCTGGCCCACACGGGCATGCATGTGGTCATAGCTCACCGACTCACCAATGCCGATGGCCATCGCCTCCATATCCCTCCCCGCCAGGCCGCCGTAGGTATGCAGTCCTTCATAGACTACGACCATATTGCGCGCCTCTTCAAACACGGGGTACTCGTTGAGGGCCAGGAATCCACCGATGTTCACCAGGGCATCTTTCTTCGCGCTCATCGTCGCTCCGTCGGTATATGAACAAATCTCTTTCACGATCGATGCAATGGTTCGCTTCTGGTAGCCGGGCTCACGCTCTTTAATGAAGTAGGCGTTCTCAGCCACACGGGTCATGTCGTGAATGATGCGAATGCCGTGCTTGGCGGTCAGCGCCCGCAAGGCCTTGAGGTTTTCCATCGACACCGGCTGTCCACCGGCCATGTTTACCGACGTTGCCATGCACACGTACGGAATCTTCTTCACGCCATACTTGCGGATCACTTCCTCCAACTTGCCGAGGTCGATATTTCCCTTGAAGGGATGCTCGTTGGAAGGATCGTGCGCTTCCGGGATGATCACATCCACGAAGTGACCGCCGGCCAACTCCTGGTGCAGGCGCGTGGTGGTGAAGTACATGTTACCGGGAATCACATCACCCTTCTTGATCAGCAACTGTGAGATGATATGCTCCGCTCCCCTGCCTTGGTGCGTGGGCACCACATACTTATACCCGTAGGTCTTCTGAATAACCTCCTCCAGGTGATAGAAATTCCGGCTTCCGGCATAGGCCTCATCGCCCCGCATCATACCCGCCCACTGGTTGTCACTCATGGCCGAGGTGCCCGAGTCGGTGAGCAGGTCGATGTATACGTCCTTGGATTTCAGCAGGAAGGTATTGTACCCCGCCTCCGCGATGGCTTTGCGGCGATCGGCGCGGGACGTCATGTCCAGCAACTCCACCATCTTGATCTTATAGGGCTCGGCCCACGACTTGCGCAACATCATATACAGTTCAGTTAATTCCTGCGCAAAGCAACAGGGCCTTGCCGCCATCTACCATGACTTACGTCAGGTGTGGCACTCCTGCCGAAAACCATCTGCAAATCCTGACTTTGATCATGGGCAGGGCCGGTCAAACTTTTTAAATCGAACCTCAGGTGCCATACACACCAACGCATGACCGACCGTGTCCACAGCATCGTGAAGAAGATGGATCCCCGCTCCGTGGAATCCGTCACCCAGGCCCTGGATGAGGCAAAGCTCCTCGAAGACCTGACGCACGACGAAAAGCTCTGCCTGGCTGAAGCGCTTTTTGAAGTCTTCAACCACGCCCACCATACCCATTCTTCGTCGATGCCCAAAGTGGCGGTACGCGCCGGCAAACGCATCGCCAAGTTTGGCCCCGAATTGATTCCCCTGCTGTTTCGCCACCTGGTGGAAACCGACAGCGAGACGGCCGTATACTACGGCAAAGCGCTGGCCAGGAACGGCCGTGAAGGGCTGGACTACCTGGTACCAAAACTGAACGAATTCCGCGACCGGGAACATGATCTCATCAACCTGATCCAGGCCCTTGCCTACTTCAAGATCCCGGAAGCTTCCTCGACCATTCCTTTTGTATTGAGCGTTGCCCAGCACGTCAATCACCAGGTGACTTCCGTGGCGCTGTATACCACCGGCCGCCTGGCGGAAAAGCTGCCAACCTCCGCCTTTAGCGACGAACTCCGTCACTTCATCTTCAACTCCAGCTTCCGGTTCCTCTCTCACGCCCAGGGGCTGGTACGCAAGAACGCCGCGCGAACCCTCGGCAAAATGATGCGGCGCGGGCTGCTGTCGGAAGAAGATGAGAAGAAAGTGTACAAAGCATTCCTGGCCATTACCGGTCGCGACGACCACCACAACTGGGACAGGGCCTTCATCGTGCGGCGCGAAGCGGAAGACTTCCTACCCTATTTTCACCAACAGGCGTTGCCGGTCCGGCGGTACAGCCAATCGTACAAAATCCTGTCCAAGCGACTGCTCTGCACCAATACGTACCACTTCACCCTCGACACCCCGCTGATTGCCCGCAAAATTGAAGCGGGTCAGTTCGTCATCGTTCGTCCCCACATCTTCAGCGAGCGGGTGCCCCTGTCCATCTGCAACTGGGACCGGGACAAAGGAACCATCGACATCATTGTATCGGCCGTCGGAAAGACCACCACAGAAATCAACGCCATGAAGGTGGGCGATTCGTTTGAAGACGTGGTCGGCCCCCTTGGCGAACGGTCTGCCCTGCCCGCCCAACCGGGGACCTGCGTAGTCATCGGCGGCGGATACGGTACCGGCGCCATCATCCCCACGGCACGCGACATTAAGGCCATGGGAAACAAAGTGATCGGGATTGTCGGCGCCCGCAACAAGGAAAGCCTCATCATGGTCGAAGAATTGAAAGCAGCCTGCACCGATGTTATCCTCACCACCAACGATGGGTCGGCCGGGATTGGCGGCATGGTGACGGACGCCTTGAAGGACGTGCTCCACCACGAAAACGTCGTCTACGTCCTCGCCATCGGGCCTGTTCCCATGATGAAGGCCATCAGCGATATGACGCGGCCGCACCACATCACCACATACGTATCGCTCAACGCCATCATGGTCGACGGCACCGGCATGTGCGGAGCCTGCCGCGTCACGGTGGGCGGCGAAACCAAGTTTGCCTGCTTCCATGGCCCTGACTTCGACGGCCACAAGGTCGACTTCGAAAACCTGATGAAGCGGCAGAAGATGTTTGTCCATGAAGAAAAGATCGCCTTCGAGCGAATGAAACCATGAGTGACGTGACCACACCTCCGGTTCCCGCCTCGCGGCCGCTCAGCAACAAGGAGCGGATGGGCTTGCCCCACCAGGAGATGCCCCTGAACGACGCCGAAGCCCGCGTAAAGACCTTTGATGAAGTGCCTATCGGTTACTCCGAAGAGATGGCGCGGGCCGAAGCCATGCGCTGCCTGCAGTGCAAGAGGCCGGCCTGCATCGGCGCCTGCCCGGTCGGCATCAACATTCCCGCCTTTATCAAACTAATTGAGCAGGGTGAGTTCGGCGCTGCAGCCAAAAAAATACGTGAAACGAATTTCCTCCCGGCCGTATGTGGCCGTGTGTGTCCCCAGGACAAGCAGTGCCAGGCCGTGTGCGTTGTCGGAAGGAAAAACATCCCCGTCGGCATCGGCAACCTCGAGCGGTTTGCCGCCGACTACGAACGCAACCATCACCTGCAGGAGATCCCGCAGGTGGAAGAACCAACCGGCAAACGGATTGCCATCATCGGCTCCGGTCCGGCCGGGCT
>JAYRXB010000521.1:0-11113 GCA_041917735.1 Cyclobacteriaceae bacterium | reverse complement strand
TCCTGGCCGGCGCAGGCGTAGATCGGGAAGAGTCGAAGCGCGTAGAAGATGGCGTGTTGACAGCCTATGAGGCGATGAACCTCAACCTGGACCAGACTGAGTTGGTTGTGTTGTCTGCTTGCGAGACCGGGCTTGGTGAAGTGCGCAATGGCGAGGGTGTCTATGGCCTTCAGCGTTCGTTTTTGGTGGCCGGCGCGAATACGGTGCTGATGAGCCTTTGGCAAGTGGATGATGTGGCAACCCAGGAGCTGATGAATGCCTTCTACGGCTTTTGGCTCGCTGGCACCGAGAAGCATGAGGCTTTTCGCAAGGCCCAGCTCCAGATGAAGGATAAATACCAAATACCCTATTTTTGGGGTGCATTCGTCCTCATTGGAAACTGAACCTGGACCCTTCCTTCGTATGCGTCAACTCCTGATCGTGCTGGTTGTGCTGAGCATCGCGCCTGGCGTTAGCGCCCAGAACGCTGCTGTCGAACCAGCAACCCCGGCTGCCGTTGATTCCATGTTATTTTACAACAACACAAAAAAGCCGGCTATTTCAGATGCCCGTGTCACGGAGTATGCGCCGACGATTCAGGCCGATGGAAAGACCATGATCATTGAGCGCGCCGAAATAGGAAAGAAGTATGCCTTGTATGAAAGTCACCTGGAAAATGGCCAGTGGGGCAAACCACTTCCACTCGACAAAGTCAACAAGTTTGGCGATACCACGGATTTGGTGGGTGGCCCCAGCCTGAGCTTTGATGGTAACACGATGTATTTCTTCCGGTCCGTTGGAATGAATGGCGACCATGAGATCTTCTACTCTGAGCGCACAAAGGAAGGCTGGAGTGAACCCAAGAATATTGGTGAGCCGGTAAACTCCCACCCAGTAGCCGACAAGAAGGGCGTTCTCTCCGGTGGCTATGAAGCCTTTCCATCTGTCAGCGCCGATGGCTCCACCCTTTACTTTGTACGCAAGAATGAAGAGGGCCCGCAAGACAAACTTCTCCGAAAGGAGGCTGACAATCTTTTCTGCCTGTGTATTTACAAATCAACCAAAGATAAGGACGGCCACTGGACGAAACCGGAAAAGTTGCCCTGGCCCATCAATCAGGATTGTGAAAAGGCGCCCCGCATCATGGCGGACGGACGCACACTGATTTTCTCCTCCAATCGACCGGGAGGGAAGGGAGGATATGATATGTACCAGTCAAAGCTCAATGAACTGGACGAATGGAGCATGCCGGTGCCGCTTGACTTTGTGAATACAGACAAGGATGACCAGCTGCCGTGCATCTCGGCGGAGGGAGACCTGATGTACTATACATACAATAACGCGGATATCTACTCGGTAGTGATCCCACCCAAACTCCGGCAATTTATGAACAACCTCGTTCAGGGGTATGTCCGTGACGAAGATTCGGGTGCGGGTATCGAAGCACAGATTGAAGTGACGGATGCGCTTACCTCCGAGACGGTGATGAAACTGGAAAGCAATGCCGCCGATGGCCGGTATACCCTTGTATTGCCAGTCGGTAAGAGTTTTAACATAGAGTTCCGAAAGCCGGGCTACTCCTCGTACACGCAGGCACTGGACCTACGAAGTATCCATAAATACCAGGAAAAGGAATTGGATGTGCGCCTTTTCAAGACCGTGAAACTCGCGATCAACATCAGCGATCACGAGATCTTTGAGCCCATCCCGGCGGCGGTTAAAGTCCGGGAGAAGGGCAAGAACGTGTTCCTGGCGGACGTGAAAAATAACCCACGAGACGGACGTGCACAAGTTGACCTTGCCGTCGGAAAGGACTATGAGATTATCCTCAGCGCAGATCACTTCAAAAGTGAAATCATCGAATTCAATGTATCCGGGTTAGTTATCTACCGGAATTTTGAGAAATACATCGAGTTGATGCCGGAAAAGACGGATGTAATGGTGAATGTGTCGGACCTGGTAAACAACGCCAAAGTGAAGGCCAAGGTCGTCCTCAAGAACAAGAACCGCGATGAAGTCATTGAGGTGACAGGTAATCAGATGGTCTCGCTGCGAGCCGGTGACCGCTACGAGGTGGAAGTGACGAGCGACCAGGGATATGCCTTCAATTCAACCGTCCTTGACCTGTCGGGAGGCGGAGCTGCGCCTCCACTCGATATCCGCCTGATGAAGCTGGAGAAGGATGCCAAGTTGACCCTCCGCGATATCAACTTTGAATCAAATTCCGTTCAACTGTCCGATATATCCTATACAGAACTGCGCCGCGTGATTCAACTGATGAAAGAGAATCCTACCCTGCGGGTGGAAGTAGCAGCGCATACCGATGATGTGGGTTCGGAGAACTATAACCAGTCGCTGTCGCAGCAGCGTGCCAAAAGCGTGGCCGACTTCCTCATGGAGAACAAAATCGATCCCGTAAGGTTTGAAGCCAGGGGCTATGGCGAATCACAGGCGAAGGTGGCCAATGACAGCGAAGCCAACCGGGCAATTAACCGCAGGGTTGAACTTAGAATCCTAGGTATCTGAATATGCGCATCCTCATAACCCTATACCTCGTGGCTGTTTGCCTGGATGCGACAGCACAGATTCGTTACAAAGACCTGGTCGCCGCATCCGGGTCGATGGGGAAGGAAGAGTTGAAGAATGAGCTCAAGGAATACCTTCTTCAGGACCTGGATCATCCCCATGCAAATTTCAGACTGGCATTGATTTATCAATCCAATTTCCGGTCAAGTGACGTGCTCACACACTATGAGTATGCGATGGCGAATGCAGCACAAGCCCGGTTGAGGTTTACAAAAGCGAGGCAACTTGTCGATGCCCGGGAGGTCGAGCGAAACAATGAGTTCTATGCGCCTCAATTCGGGTCCGTGGATGAAAAGGGAAGACCGTATGTTTCGTTCAATGCAGTATCTGAAAAAATCAACCGCGGCCTTGATTCAGCCACCGTCTTTCTTGCCAGCATCCCGCCCATCTACAGTCACTTTACCCGCAGTGTAACGTCTTATGACAAGGCCGTAAAACTCTTCAGTGCCATCAACAGTGAATTTCTCAGCCTGGATGACATCTATTTGTACTATGACAAGGATCTCGATCACAGGATGTCGCAGCTCAAACTCCATTACGATTCTACCCGATATTACTTCGATCGGTACCTGGAGTTGATCAAGGAGTATCCGATTCCGCAACACCGACAGAGCTACCAGGTGAAGCCGATCGTAACCTATCGGCTGGATGGACTTATTACCCGGCTGAATTTTCTTACGCCCAAGGTTGAGTTCTGGGATTATGGTTCATGGGTTGATCATGTTCGCAAATCCGTGGCCGATGAGATTGCCAAGTTGCGCGACCGTGCGAGCCAGAATGAAGTGCGATTGAGTGAGAACCTTGCGCGCATCGCGGCGTCAAACGGTGAAGGCCTAACGCCAGTTCCGTTGGATAAACAGGTGGTGTTTAACCTCAACAATTACGACAAGCAATCCCTGGTTCTTGCGTTGCTGGAGTATAAGCATTTCAAGCAGGACTGGTTGATTAAGGAGAAGACCTTCGTGCTGGATACGATAAACGGTGAGCGCAATGCCACCGTCTACAGCATGCTGGTCTATGCAAACCGAACGGCCGATACATTGTTGACGCATGTGCGGGAAAGAGCCACCCGTGAAAAAATCCGCAAGCATCACGATTTTATCGGGAAACACTATGGCGGGTCAGAAGGCCTCCAAAAGTATATGGATGAGGAGCGTGAGCACATTCGCGTTACGTTTGAACAATATACCGGCGGACTCCGCTCCGCCCTAGTCAACATGGCGGCGCCAGAGCAACAGCCCGCCGTGGCGAAGACCCTGAGGTTTGCTAACCGTTGGAATGTTACAGTCTCGGTCCAGGTTATCACGCCGGAGGTTACGGCGAAAGGAGACCCGATTACCCTGCAGAGCCGACGGAGCCCGGATGGAAGCATTTACCTGGCCGGTATCTACCACCCCGACAAGAAGACCAATTTGAATGCAGTATTTGTGGCCCGGGTGATGCCCGATGGAAAACCGGCGTGGTTTCATGGAGTGGCACATAAGGTGGACAGCCTGGCTGCTACGCCGGATGGCCACCAGGCCCTGGGGCCGTTTGAATTGACGCAGGAGGGTTGCGTGGCCGTTGTTCGGGTGGTTCACGCTACCAACGCGTCTGCGCGTAATGCGATGATCTACCTCAACGACAAGGGCGAGGAAAAATTCCACATCCGCCTGGCGGATCGGCATGTACCAAGGACACTTACGTTCAGTGAGCGCAGCAATTCGTTTGTGTTGCTCTTCAAAGGACAGCATGAAGTGCCGGATATTACTACCACGGAGCACGTGACACTGGTAGGGATTAACGCACTTGGAGATAAGCAGTGGCGCCGGCAACTAACCCTGGCAGGCGGAATTGTGGGGCTGGTTAACCTGATTGATGGTCACATGCTGGCAGGCAACTATACCCTGCTTCGCGACCTGTCCGGAAAGGAGCATGTGGCCAGGCCAGGCGAGGCCAACCCTTTCCTGGTCAGGTTCAATGACCGCGGCGATGTGGAACGCGTACTGACCGTGGCGACCACCAAGCCCGTGTTTGTTGGCCGGTTGATAAAGGTTACTGACCGTTCCATCAACCTGATTGGAACAGAGGGGCCAATTCCGGGTGATGGGGCGGTGATGCTGTCGCCCGATAAGCCGGTGATTCACCTCATGAGCAACCGGTTGTGTGAAATCGTCTGTACGAACATTCCCCGGTAGGTTCTTACAATCGATTGCGGTTGATCATTTCGTCAATCCCGCCACTGCGTCATTCCCGATTTAGGTAGGTTTTGTTAGTTTCGCACGGCTGATTGGCCGGCCTGCCTATGATTGACCTTTCCACCCTCTTTCCATACAAATTCGACAAGAAGTACGCCAAACCGGTGGCCTATTTCTCCATGGAATTCGCCATCGACCAGGCGTTGAAGATATATAGTGGCGGCCTCGGTTTCTTGTCCGGCTCCCACCTCCGAAGTGCGTACGAACTGAAGCAGAATTTCATCGGTATCGGCATCCTGTGGAAATATGGTTATTACGATCAGTCACGCAACATGGATGGATCGATGAAGTCATCCTTCGTTGAAAAGTCTTACAGCTTTTTGACGGATACAGGCATTGTGTTTCCCATCCGGATTCATAATCATGAAGTAAAGGTGAAGGCCATGCTGCTCCGGCCGGAAGTCTTTCAGACGGCTCCGCTCTTCCTGCTTACGACGGACCTACCGGAAAACGATCACCTGGCTCAAACCATCTCCCACCGCCTGTACGACTCCCACGAGAGCGCGCGCATCGCACAATCCTCACTGCTGGGGTATGGCGGGGCGAAGTTGCTGGATATTCTCAACCGCGAAACAGAAATCTATCACCTCAATGAAGGGCATGCCTTGCCGTTGTGTTTCTACCTGTGGGACAAGTACAAGAAGATCGAGGAAGTAAAGAAGCGCGTAGTTTTCACCACGCATACACCGGAAGTGGCCGGTAACGAAGAGCATGAGGTTACGCGCCTGGAAGTGATGAGTTTCTTTGATGGGGTGACAAAGGCGGAGTACCAAACCCTGGTGGAGCCGAACAGCAAGAACCTCAACTACACCCTGGCAGCGTTGCGCATGTCCAAACTCGCGAACGGTGTTTCAAAGCTGCACGGCAAAGTCTCCAATGAGATGTGGGCCGGATATTCCGGCATTTGTGAGATCAAGTCGATCACGAATGCGCAGAACCACACATACTGGCACGATCCCGAACTGGAGAAGGCTTTTGAGTCTGAAAACATGAAACAGGCCTTCCGTCGCAAGAAGGAGATGAAGCGGGAACTTTTTGAGGTGGTGGCCGACCAAACGGGAAAGTTGTTCGATGAGAATGTGCTGACCCTGGTATGGGCGCGCCGCTTTGCCGGCTACAAGCGGGCAAACCTCTTGCTGAACGACCTCGCGCGGTTCTTCCGCCTGGCCAACAAAGCGGACATGCCGTTGCAGGTCATCTGGGCCGGGAAGCCTTATCCCGAAGACACCGATTCCATTGCCATGTTTAACGACATCCTGGCAAAGACCAAGACGATGCGCAATTGCGCAATTCTCACCGGCTATGAGCTTGGGCTTTCGGCGCTGCTCAAAGGTGGATCCGACATTTGGCTGAACAATCCAAAGATCACGCGAGAGGCCTCCGGAACATCCGGGATGGCGGCGGCCATGCTTGGCAGCGTTAATGTTTCGATTCCAGATGGCTGGGTTCCTGAATTTGCCAAGCACGGGAAAAACTGTTTCAGCGTAGAAGCTGCCAATCCCCAGTTGGACGAAAAGGAGAAGAACCGCCAGGAGGCATCCAGGATTTATGATGTGCTGGAACTGGAAGTACTTCCGACGTACTACGAAAAGCCGGAGAAGTGGTTTAAGATAATGAGGCAGGCCTGGAAGGATGTCAAAGAGGACTTTGACAGCAACCGAATGGCCCGGGAGTACTACGAGCAATTGTACAAGTAGCCTTTTCCTTTAGCGGTTTATGATGATCTTTGCCTCGCGGCGAACAAACAACCGCCCACGAACCCGTGCCCGTCAGACGTGTAGCTGAAATCTGGATCTACCCCATTAAATCGCTGGGAGGAATACGCCTTACTTCTTCCGCTGTACAAGCGAAAGGGCTGAGGCATGACCGGCGGTGGATGCTGGTGGACGCCGATGGCAACTTTCTCACGCAGCGAAACCATCCCAAAATGGCATTGTTCAAAATGAACTGGGAGGGAGACATCCTGGTGGTGACGCATGAAGGGGCAAAGCTGGAATTGCCCGCTGATCATCCTGGGCGGGGGCCGGCCAAATCAGCAAGAATATGGAACGACACGGTTTCTGTGGTGGAGGCCGCACCGGATTATCACGCGTGGTTTTCAAATCGACTGGAGCTGGCTTGCCGCCTGGTGCGCTTTCCCGAGGAACAGCCAAGACTGATTGACCCGGCGTTCAGGCCGGCCGACGAAAACGTTAGCCTGGCGGATGGCTATCCGATTCTGGTAATCGGTCAAGCTTCGCTGGACGACTTGAATGCCAGGCTGGAGCAACCGGTACCAATGAACAGGTTCCGGCCCAATATTGTATTCTCGGGTGGAGACCCATACGAGGAAGACACGTGGAAGCACTTTCGTATCGGACGCAACCGGCTGTTGGGTGTAAAACCGTGTGGCCGGTGTGTGCTGACCACGGTAGATCAGCAAACGGGTATTCCGGGCAAGGAGCCGCTGCTCACCCTGTCACGATACCGAAGAAAGAACGAACGAATCTGTTTTGGTCAGAATGTTATACCCATCGATTGCCATGAAATTCATGAAGGGGATGAAATTATCCTGGAGTAAATTCCTTTTCGTCGGAATACTCACAGTAGGTTGTACCGGAATGGAAAAACCACTGCCTATCCTCGGGCCACGCGAAGTAGATGGCGCGGATACGATTTACCATACCATTGCTCCCTTTGCATTTGTCGATCAGGACAGCGCCCGGGTGACCCAGGCTGATTTTGCCGGCAAGATTTACGTCGCTGATTTCTTCTTCACGTCTTGCCGTACCATCTGCCCGATCATGAAAACACAGATGTTGCGCGTATATGAAGCCACAGCCGATATGCCGGATGTGATTCTTTTGTCGCATACCATAGATCCGGAGTGGGATACCGTGGCGTTGCTGCATGACTTTGCGGAACGCCTCGGCGTAGACAGCCGTCGCTGGCATTTTGTGACCGGCGTGAAGGATTCGATTTACAAGATTGCGCAGACCAGCTACTACGCAACGGCGATGGAAGACCGTACCGAACCTGACGGATTTATCCACAGTGGAGCATTTCTATTGATAGACCGCAAGGGAAGAATTCGCGGCAAGTATGATGGTACGAAGGAAGCGGACGTAAACCGGCTCATCGGAGACCTCAAGCGATTGCGCCGTGAGTAGATTGCCGGGGTTTGTGCTTGCACTCTTGCTGGCATCAGCCTGTACACCCAAAGACCCTAAGTTTAGCCAATACATGGTGGAAGGTGAGCGGCTGTATTTGCTGCATTGCAGCAACTGCCATCAACGGAACGGCGAAGGCTTGCGCAGGGTGTACCCGCCGATAGCCGGGTCCGATTTCCTGGAGGCAAACCTACCCGGTGTGGTGTGTGGAATGAAATACGGGATTCAGGGAGAAATTACGGTTCGTGGTGTGATGTACAACCAGGCCATGCCCGGGGTATTGTCGCTCACCGAGTTGGAACTTGCTGAAATCGCCACCTACATCGGCAATTCCTGGGGTTCGCAGCAGGGTATCGTTGATTCCCGACAGGTTGGCCCCTGGCTGGATTCATGCCGCCGCCGCTAGGCTGTTTTTTTACGTTTGGTTTTTTCTGTTTATTGCAGATAGCACACACCCCAACGTTGCGCGTACATGAAAGGCCCCAATTTGCGGCGAGTCATCGCCACACTCGTTATTGTATTCGTGGTCTACGGGGTATTATTGACCATTCTGCTTGATCTTGAAAGGGGACATCCCGACAGCAAGATCAATACCGTTCAGGACGCATTATGGTACTTGGTGGAAACGCTGACGACCGTAGGATATGGGGATGCACTTCCCATGACCTATTGGGGAAGAATGATTGGCTTCATATTCCTTTTTTCAAGCTTTGGCGTGTATGGTTTTATTATCGGACAGATTGCAAACTTTATGACAACACTTAAGGAGCAGAAGGAACTGGGTCTTGGCGGAACCCGGTTTGTAGGCCATGTCGTGATTATCGGCTGGAATGAGTTTGGCCAGTCGGTCGTAGGAACATTGGTTGCCGCTGGCCGCCAGGTAGCCGTGGTTACCAAAGACAGGACCAGTATCTCGTTTATCCACGAATACTATCCGGAAGGTGAGGTCTTCACGCTCTATTCGGATTACAACAACTTCGAGATGCTGGATAAAGTCAACCTTAAAGAGGCCAGTATTGTGTTTATCAACTTCAACGATGACACCGAGAAACTGGTTTACATTATCAATATCCGCAAACACTATCCGGACCTCAACTACGTGGTAACCCTGGAAAATGGAAACCTGAAGAGCACCTTCGCCAATGCCGGCTGCACCTACACCATTTCCAAAAACGAGATATCTTCTAAATTACTTGCCAGTTACATCTACGAGCCCGACGTGGCCATCCTGAGTGAGGAACTTATTGCCTATGCCCACGAGGGTCATGAATACGACATGAAGGAGTTTCTCATTCGCGGGAACAACCCCCTCGTTGGCCTTGCGTATGAAAAGGCCTTTTTTGATCTCAAGAAACAATCCAACGTCATTCTGTTTGGCCTGGTGCGGAAAGAAAACGGTAAGCGAAAGCTCTATAAAAACCCGGAGGCCAACCTGACGATCCAGGAGAATGACTACCTGATCATGCTCATGGACCATCAAGGACTCGAACGCTTGCGGAGAATCTTCCACATTGAGGAAGGTGTTTAGTTATGTTCAGGAAATTCTGGATTAAAGTCGCTCTGATTGCCCTTGCGGCGACAGCAACATTAAGTTACCTGATCCTGCCGGCAGCAGCAGAGCGGTACATTGAAGCGAACGATGAGGAACTCATTGGCCGGAGGCTGGAGTTGGAGGATATCGACTTCAACCTTCTTACGGGCGGTGTCACCCTGCAGCAATTTACCCTCTATGAACCCGATAAGGTCACGCCTTTCCTGCAGTTTTCTGAGTTCTACGTAAACCTGGAATGGTGGCAGTTCCTTTCAGGCACCGTTGGGCTGGGGGAACTTCGCGTGGTCGAGCCCATGATCGCCATCCGCCAGCGCGGCTCCGCGATGAATGTGGATGACCTTACGGAGCGATTCAGCTCTTCCGATACGACCGAGGCCGAACCCGCCGAGCCCATCGCCTACGAGGTTCGAAACATCCAGGTTGTAAATGGAGTGGTTGCTTACCAGCAAATGGATTTGCAGGCCGAAGTGAAACTAAAGCAGTTGAATGTGACTTGCCCGATGATCAGCGCGGAGGTAGCAGAAGCAGACATTGCATTTGATTTTCGCTTTGACAAAGGAGGAAAGGCGGGAGGCGCATTCCAGTTCAACCAGGGAACACTGGCGTACCGGGCTGACTACAAACTGGATTCCCTCAACCTGGGCATTTTCCTGCCATACCTCGCCGACTTCATGCGAACCGGCAGCCTGGGCGGTCTCCTCACAAGTCATCAGGTTGTCGGCGGAAATTTCAACTCCCCAACCGACGTGGCTACTTCCGGTATGTTACGACTCAATGATTTCGCACTGATGGACCCAAAGGAAGATAAGCTGGTCGGCGTGAGCGAAATGACGGTAGTCATTGACTCCCTGGACCTGGGCGAGTCCATCTACGCGATGAACTATGTCAGCCTGGATAAACCCTACCTCAAGGTGGAGTTGTATGAGGAAGGCAACAACTTTTCGCGCTTGATGAAGGAGGCGCCTCCGGAAGAGTCGGGAATATCATCGGACTCCCTTTCGAAAGCAGCAGCGTACGGAAATGTGTTTGCCCTTATGGCAGCCTATGTCCGTGAACTTTCGAGATTGTATGCGTTTAGTGCGTATCATGCCGATAGCCTTGTCCTGCGCCGTGGAACGCTTGTCTTCAATGACTTTACATTAAACAACCGATTCAATTACCTGCTCGAAGACCTGATGGTCAAGGCAGACAAGGTGAGCTCGGATAAAAACATCATTGTGGATGCGGCCTCGGTACTGAATACTTCAGGGCGCCTGAAAGGCCAACTCCAGGTCGATCCACATGGCTTCAACAACATGACCATCGACTACTCCATCTCCGGCCTCCGTGTTTCCGATTTCAACCCATATTCCGATTACTATGTGGCGCATCCGTTTACCGACGGAGTATGTACGTACGTGAGCAAGAGCACGGTCCAGGACCAATACCTCAAGAGCAGCCACATACTGGACATCAAGTCGATCAAAGTCGGCAAAAAGGTCAAGAACAAGACAGCGTACAATGTTCCTGTTCGGCTGGCAGTAGCCTTGCTTCGCGACAAGAATGGGGACGTACACCTTGAACTGCCCATCGAAGGGAATCTCAACGATCCCAACTACAAAGTGGGCAAG
>JAYRXB010000520.1:0-2803 GCA_041917735.1 Cyclobacteriaceae bacterium | reverse complement strand
GCACATCGTCCCAAGGATGGATTTGAGGCTGAATCGCGGAGGGCTAGCCCGGCCATAGCAGAGTCGATGGCCACCATTGGAGGATAGCGTGATCATGGACTACCCGCTCCTGGCTGCCTTCTTCCTGATTGCAATGATTTATGCTTCCGTGGGGTTTGGCGGCGGCACCAGCTACCTTGCCCTGATGGCCATTTGGGCTGTCCCATTTGAAGCCATGCGTCCCGCTGCCCTGCTGTGCAACATCGTTGTGGTTACCGGTGGTACCTGGATCTTCTACCGCGAAGGGCTCTTGAATTTTCGCGACAACTGGACGGTGTTGGTCTTCAGTGTCCCCCTGGCTTTCCTGGGTGGGTACTTTCCCATTCAGGAAGACATGTTCTTTCAGGTGTTGGGCGTTGCGCTTGTGGTAGCCGCAGTAGCGCTGTGGTTCCAGGATAAGATAACCCAATCGACGGACGGGAGAACGATGAGTTCACATGTTTATTCTGGCGCTGCCATCGGGGGAGGAATCGGATTTCTTTCCGGACTGGTCAGCATTGGCGGCGGAATTTTCCTGTCGCCCTTACTCCATTTCCTGCGCTGGGATCAGCCACGGAAGATCTCCGCCCTTGCCAGCGCCTTTATTCTTGTCAATTCAGTGAGTGGACTGGCCGGTCAAGTTACCCGGTCAGCGGCATTTGATTGGAAGCTCATTCTGCCGTTGGCGGCAGCCGTATTTGTGGGAGGCCAGGTAGGCTCCCGGTGGGGTGCGCGCAAATTCAGCGCCATTCATATCCGCAAGGTTACCGCCCTTCTCATCTTTGTTGCCGGTCTGAACATCCTTTTCAATCATTGAGTATGAAAAAATACACGGTATTTACTGTCTTCTTGATCCTCACCGCGCTGGTCGGATTTTGCCAGGCACCGCAGCGTGTCAACCCGGTCATCAAGAGCCAGGGTGGCATTTTCGAAGTTCCGTTTGCAGTAGAAAAGCCTGACCCGTCGATGGTCTACAACATCGTTGTCGAAGTGGAGCGGGAAAGCGAGAAGCCGGACACCATCAATTGGGCGCTCAACAACGTGGCCAGGTTGCTGAACCTGCTTTCTGTTGGGGGAGTGCCGGCGTCCAACGTGCACCTGGTGGTGGCGATCCACGGGGGTGCGGCGTATACATCGATGAATAATGAGCAGTACCGGGCCAAGTACAAGGTGGATAACCCGAATCTGAAGCTGTACCAGGAGCTGCAGGCCGCCGGTGTCAACCTCTTTATTTGCGGCCAGTCGATTATCAACCGCAAGATTGACCGGACCCGCATGGTGCCGGAAGTGAAGCCCGCCCTTTCCATGTTGACCACGGTGACCACGTATCAACTGAAGGGTTACGCCTACCTGAAGTTCTAGGTACGGTTCCCGTCAAACCAGTCTTTGAACTCGCCCACCTTCTCGCGGCTCACGATAATCTCTTTGTCCCAGGGAGGCTGGGTACTTACCTTGAGCCGGCTGTTGGAATACATCACGACGTCCGTGATGGAGGCGATGTTGAGTATGTACGTGCGATTGGCGCGGTAGAATTGAGCGGGGTCAAGTACTTCCTCCAGTGCTTCCAGCGTGAAGTCAATGATGAATTTGCGGGACTGGTTGGTGACCAGGTACACGTCCCGTCCGTCGGCGAAGAAGAAGATAACCTGGTCAGCCGTGACGGAGCGGATATGATCCCCCACTTTCACGAGGAAGCGGTTCTTGAAGCTCCGGGTCGCTCCATCCCCGGCCAACTCCTTTACTTTTTCCTGCTTGTCGCCGGGCAAGCTGAACTGTGAGCGAAAAGCCGCGAATTTGTCCAGGCTGGCTTTCAGGTCTTCAAACGTGACCGGTTTCAGGAGATAGGCGATGCTGTTTACGGTAAAGGCTTCCAGGGCAAACTCATTGTAGGCGGTAATGAAGATCACCGGCTTCTGAACGGTGACCTCGCGGAAGATGTTGAAACTGACTCCGTCCTTCAGCTGGATATCCATGAAGATCAGGTCAATTTCGGCGGCGTGCTCGTGCAGCCATGCTACGGTGGAGGCCACACTGTCGCATACCTGGGCGATGCGGATGTCGGGAGAATAGCGCAGCAGGTACCGCTGCAGTTTTTCCGCGGCGGGAGTTTCGTCTTCTACGATAAGGACGTTGAGAGCAAGACTCATGCGGTGACCGTCGCGGGTTGTTGTACGTTTAGAAGGGGAAATTTAACATAATTTTCCCGGCCTGCTTTCACTTGAACGAAGGGCCGGTCGCTGTAAATGGAATAGGAGCGTTGGAGTTGCGTGAACGCTGCGGCACTTTCCGGGTGGACCAGCAGCCGGTCGTTCAGGCCGTGCGTCAATACGAGGTAGTCGTCTTCTTCGACGTCCAGGTGTAGTTTTAGCGGGGACTTTGGCGACAGCAAGGTGCTGCGAATGATGCAGTCGAGGGCAGTCAGCAAGGCGCCTTGCATAATCATCATGCCGGAGGTGCTGGCTAGGTTCGGTGTCCACTGGATTTGCCCGGGGTGGCGGGCCTCGGCCAGGCGAAGGTAATGCCGTACGGCCTGCAGTTCCTCCTGGAGCGTTACGAACTCCTTGTGCCGGTTCACCAATTGGTACCGGTAGATCGCAGCCAGGCTGTCAATCAATTCTTCTGCCGCCTCCGGATCCGTATGCATGGTGAGAATCAAGTCCTCCAGGCTGTCGTAGAGCAGGTTGGGGTTGATTTCCCGGCGAAAGGAAGAGAACTCCGCTTCCAGGTTCTCGCGCAGTTTTTTCTCCTGGTCGAGGAGTTGGGTGTTTTCATGGAGGATATAGCG
>JAYRXB010000519.1:0-4072 GCA_041917735.1 Cyclobacteriaceae bacterium | reverse complement strand
CCGTTTTGTTTATCGTAACAACCGCGGTGGCTGTTTTGGTGGCACTGCTGGCGGTGAGTTTCCAGACCGTGCGAGCGGCGATGGCAGACCCGGTGGACTCACTGCGGTACGAATAAAGTACCCCTTTCCCTGTAACCTCCGTTGAAACCGTTGGTTATAGGCTAAAAGGACACGATGGTCAAGAATTACCTGCTAGCGGTCTGGCGCAATTTTCGCCGAAACAGGCTCTTTACGTTTATCAACATCGCTGGGTTGGCCATCGGCATCACCGCGTGCCTGCTCATCGCCCAGTATGCCGCATACGAATTATCGTATGACCGCTTTTGGGTTGAACCGGAACGTGTTTTTCGTGTGCACCTGGATCGCTACGACAAGGGTGCGTTGTCTACCCGCTGGGCCGCAGGATGCCTTGGAATAGGCCCGGACCTTAAGGCCAACTTTCCTGAAGTGGAGTCGTATGTGCGACTTACGGAGAGCACGGCCCTGCTGGCACATGGTGACACCTACTTCAGTGAACTTTCGGTTTTCTATGCCAGCGAAGATTTCTTCAAGGTGTTCGGATACCCGTTGATGGAGGGGTCAGATACGGCTGCCCTGAGGGGTCCGAACCGCATGGTTATATCAAAATCGCTCGGGAGAAAGTACTTTGGTGATGAGAACCCCATCGGCAAGACGCTTCGCAACCGGGGCCGAACGGATTACCTCATTACCGGTGTATATGAGGATTTCCCGGAGCATTCCCATTTGAAGATCGATGCGTTGTTGTCTTTTGCAACTTACGCCAAACTAATTGGCCGCACCGACGAGACCGCGATGACCGAATGGCAGTGGGACGGATTTTTGACTTACGTCCGACTTCGTTCCAGCACAGCGGCGCATGACCTGGAGGCGAAATTACCTCCTTTTGTGGTGAGCAAGGTGGGCGAGGAGCTTAAGCAGTACAATGCCGATATGAAATTCTATTTCATGCCCCTCACCAACATTCACCTGGATTCAAACTTCATCGGCGAGTTCAAGCCAAACGGTGACCGCGAGACCGTTTACTTCCTCAGCGTGGTTGCGGTTTTGGTTTTGCTCATTGCATGGATCAACTACATCAATTTAACTACTGCGAGGTCGGTGGATCGCGCTCGCGAGGTGGGCGTACGCAAAGTGATGGGCAGCCAGCGGGCGCAATTGATGCAGCAATTCCTTACCGAGTCACTGGTGATGAATATGACAGCAGTGCTTTTGGCGGCCGTTTTGTTCGTCGTCGTCTCACCGTGGTATGCGGGTTTTGCCGGCCGAAACCTCGGAACATTCTTGTTCGAGGATCTTTCCTTCTGGTTTGTGGCCTTGATTATCCTCCTGGCCGGCGCAGGGCTTTCCGGACTTTACCCGGCCTTCGTGCTTTCAAGCTACCGGCCGGTGGAAGTGCTGAAAGGTAAATTCAGAAACAGCAGCCAGGGGAACTTCTTCCGGAAGAGCATGGTTGTACTTCAATTTGCTGCCTCGCTCATCCTGGTAATCGGGACATTCACGGTGTACCGTCAATTGTCCTTCATGCGCGACCAGGACCTTGGTCTCACGATTGACCAGACCGTAATCATACGATCGCCCCTGGTAATCGACTCTACCTACCAATCCAGGTTTACGGTGCTCAAGAACCGAGTTGCTCAATTGCCGGAGGTAGCATCCATAAGTGCCTCATCGGTAGTACCCGGGCAGGGTGGGGACAACGCCGGCGGAATCCGGAGGCTAAACCAGACTGATGAAGAACAGAATCAGTACCGCTTCATGTACGTGGACGCCGATTACATTGCGGCCTACGGGATGAACATGGTGGCAGGGCGTATGTTCTCCGCGGAAATTCCGGGCGAGGACCGCAACGTTATCTTCAATGAGTCCGGCATACGACTTCTTGGCTTCGCAAAGCCGGAAGATGCCCTTCAGGAGTCGATCTTCTTCTGGGGAGACACATTGCGCATCGTGGGTGTATTGAAAGACTTTCACCACGAATCGGTCAAGAAGGCGTATGAACCCTTCATCCTTCGCTACACCCAGGCCCCGCAGGGCGCATACTCGGTCAAGGTGAGTTCCTCCAATATAAAGCAATCGATGCGTCAAATGGAGGATATATGGAAGGAGGTCTTTCCGGGAAACCCGTTCAACTACCATTTCCTCGACGATTTCTTCAATAAGCAATACCATGCCGACCAGCAGTTCGGTAAGGTATTTACCTTGTTCTCCCTGCTGGCTACGTTCATTGCTTGCCTAGGCTTGTTTGGGTTATCATCATTGACTGCGATTCAACGTACCAAAGAGATTGGTGTTCGGAAGGTGCTGGGCGCCTCGGTACCCGGAATACTGGTATTGATGAGCAAGGACTACCTGTACTTGCTTGTTCTTGCCATCACAGCCGCAACGCCCCTTGCCTGGTGGATCATGACGGGATGGCTTGAAGGATTTGCCACACGGATCACGCTATCTTGGGTATTTTTCACCATTCCAAGTCTTCTCGTTATCGTGATTGCCCTCTTAACAGCCGGAATTCATACGCTGCGGGCGGCAAATGCTGATCCCGTCAGGGCGTTGCGGTACGAGTAGTACTGCAACTTTTTTGTGCTTTCGGCCGTCCAATGGGTACTGCCAACCCAGTACCTATGCTCAAGAGTATCCTCATTACCGCGCTGCGCAACATTTTTCGCAACCGGACCTTCTCGGCCATCAACCTCGTAGGCCTTTCCATCAGCATGTCGCTTGGTTTGCTGATCATTACAGTTATCCAGGAGCAATTTACCTACGATTCCTTTCATGAAGAGAGCGACCGGATCGTTCGCATCAATACGCGCGCTTTGCGTTCGGATGGAGGATCGGAGGACTATGCAACCGTTCCATTTCCGCTGGGTAACGCCATCAATGAAGATTATGGCTTTGCGGAATCGATGGTTCGTATCAACCGCTTTCTGAATGGTGATGCAGTGGCGGGAACAACCACAGTACCCATCCAAGGATTACTGGCAGACCCGAGTTTCTTGGAGGTTTTTAAGTTCCCGTTGCAAAAAGGTGATGCAAGCACTGCACTTTCTTCTCCTTCTGGTTTGGTTCTGACACAGGAGACTGCTACACGTCTTTTTGGCAACGCTGATCCGATGGGGAAGGGAGTCACCATCCAAGGGTACGGCGAGTTCCAGGTTACCGGAGTTTTGGCTCCATTCCCGGCAAAGACTCATTTTGATTTTGAGGTTTTGGGATCCACGTCGCTGCTTCCTGTGCTGGAGAAGACCCGGGTCGTCGAGGCAACAACGGGCAGCTGGACGAACTACTATGCAAGCTATGTATACCTTAAATTAAAGGAGGGTACTACTGCCGAGGAAATCGGTGCGGCATTAAACGCAATTGTTGATAAGTACTACGCCAACCTGGAATTGGAAACCAGGGACAAAGGGTATTCTTTTTTTGCGCTGCCACTGAAGGATCTTACGCCAGGGCCGATGATGTCCAATCAGATGGGCACGGGCATGCCGATGTTCCTGGTTATTTTCCTTGGTGTGTTGGCCGGCATAATCATGCTGATGGCCTGCTTCAATTACACCAACATGATGATTGCAAAGTCGCTTTCACGGGTGCGTGAGATCGGGATACGTAAAGCCATCGGCGCACAACGTGGGCAGGTATTTATTCAGTTTGTGGGCGAGGCTGTTGTCTTCTCGTTGCTGGCGCTGGTGGCATCATACGGATTGCTTCAGCTCCTGAAACCAGCATTTCGGCAGTTGAATATTGCCCAGGAGTTTGCCGTAACACTGGGAGAAGGCAGCAGCCTGTATTTTTATTTTCTCGGATTTGCTGTCGTGACGGGAATGCTAGCTGGCGTGCTGCCGTCGACGTATTTGTCGGCATTGAAGCCTGTATCGGTGTTGAAAGATGCCGGAAGCACCCGCGTCATGTCGCGCCAAGCATTGCGTAAGGGATTAATTGTCTTCCAGTTCATGCTATCGGTTTGTTTCATCATCGTTATTACTGTCATCTTCAACCAGGTCAACTTCATGCTGGAAAAGGACTACGGGTTTAATGAAAAGGATATACTCAACGT
>JAYRXB010000518.1:0-6808 GCA_041917735.1 Cyclobacteriaceae bacterium | reverse complement strand
TCACTGGGGACATGGTATCCACAAGGAGGCATGTATGCCATTGTACGCGGTATGGAGAAACTCGCCCGCGAACAAGGCGTCAATTTCCGGTACTCCAGTGCAGTGGAAAGCATAGCGGTAGACGGACAATTGGCCTCTGGTGTGGTAGTACAGGGGCAACATGAGCCTTTCGATTTTGTGGTAGCCGGGGCAGACTATCACCACGTTGAGCAGCACCTGTTGCCGCGCGAAAGCCGCCGGTATTCGGAGAACTATTGGGATGCACGCGTTATGGCGCCCTCCAGCTTGCTATTCTACCTCGGACTCAACACCCGCGTCAACGGGCTGCTTCATCACACCCTGTTCTTTGATGAAGATTTCACCCGCCACGCCCACGAAATCTACGAGGAACCCCGATGGCCAACGGCTCCCCAGTTTTATGTTTCCTGTGCCTCCCAAACAGACCCGGGTGCCGCTTCGGAAGGTGGTGAAAACCTTGTCATCCTGATTCCCATTGCCCCGGGCCTGGAGGATCGCGAAGAGACGCGTGAGCATTATTACACGGTAGTGATGGATCGACTGGAAAAAATAACCGGTCAAAACCTCCGCAACCACGTGGTGTATAAACGCAGCTACGCCCATGCCGACTTTATTGGCGATTACAATGCCTTCAAGGGGAATGCTTATGGCCTGGCCAATACCCTGCTGCAAACCGCACACCTTAAGCCGTCGATCATAAACAAAAAGGTGAAGAACCTGTTTTATACGGGTCAGTTGACTGTTCCAGGCCCCGGCGTACCCCCCTCACTCATTTCGGGTCAGGTGGTGGCGGATCTGCTGGTGGCCCGCCAACGCAACTGACTTTGTACCTTTACAGCCAGCAGGAGGAGAAAACAGGATGAGTGCACAACTACTTTACGACCAGGTCTGCCAGCGCACGAGCCAGCTGACGACACGTTCGTACAGCACGTCCTTTTCCTTGGGAATCCGCTGCCTGGCCAAGGAATTCCGGGATCCCATCTATGCGATTTATGGTTTCGTGCGCTTCGCGGATGAAATCGTGGATACCTTCCATCACCAGGACAAAGCCACCTTGTTGCGACGCTTTTCGGAGGATACCTGGCGTGCCTTGGATGACAGAATCAGCCTTAACCCCATCCTGCACAGCTTCCAACGTACCGTGAATGCATATGCGATTGACCGGGCGCTGATCCAGCAGTTTCTCACCAGCATGGAAATGGACCTCGACAACAAGCAATATGATCAGGCTGGCTATGAGCATTACATCCTGGGTTCGGCGGAAGTCGTGGGACTGATGTGCCTGAAAGTTTTTTGCAGTGGCAACGAGGCCGAATACCTGCGCCTGAAACCCGACGCCATGAAATTAGGGGCAGCCTTTCAGAAGATTAACTTCCTGCGAGACCTTCAAGCTGACTACATGACCCTGGGTCGATGTTATTTCCCCGGCTTGAACATGGAACAATTTGACGAGTCGACCAAGCATGCCATTGAGGCCGACATCGCCGAAGATTTCCGCCAAGGGTATCGGGGGATTCGTCAATTGCCGCGGGGGGCCCGCCTGGGTGTATACATAGCCTACCGGTACTACCTCGCCCTGTTTCATCGTATCCGGCAGCTGCCGCCTTCCGCGGTAATGCAAAGCCGGATTCGTGTTCGCAACCGATCCAAGCTCGCCATTCTTGGCTTCTCCTACGTCAAGCACCAACTGAACCTTATCTGAAATGGATCACGTGGTGCTGGTGGACGAAGACGATCGCATGCTCGGGACCATGGACAAACTGGAGGCGCATCGCAAAGGCGCACTCCATCGGGCTTTCTCCGTGCTGGTCTACAATTCCAAGGGAGACATCCTCATACAACGGCGCGCTTCAACAAAATACCACAGTGCGGGCCTGTGGACCAACACCTGCTGCAGTCATCCCCGACCCGGTGAAGCCTTACTCGATGCCAGCATCCGCCGACTGCAGGAAGAAATGGGTATCGACGCCCAGCCTCGGTTCCTGTACAAATTCATTTACCGGATCGATCTGGACGGAGACCTGGTCGAGCACGAAGTAGACCATGTCTTCAGTGCCATTTTCGACGGGCGGCCAAAAGCAAATCCCCATGAAGTACAAGACTGGAAATTCATTCCGGTAGCGGAGTTGCTCCAGGATGTCGTATCCCATCCCGAAAAGTACACGTATTGGTTTCGACTTATCCTGAATCACCAATACCCTGACCGCAGGGGTCAATAACTTCACCAGCCCCAGGTTTGGTTAAGTGGGTCCGCGTGACCTACTTTTCGCCCATGCGTTACGCCCTGGTCATTCTCGCCCTGTGCCTGTCACCCCTGGCTTACGGGCAGGTTAACGGATACCAGCGCGGATTCCTGCTGACACATCGTCTTGACACCATAAAGGGATATATTCGGTTCCAGTCCAGGGTTACAGCACCCACTCCCTGCCAATTTCGAACCGACAAGCGCTCTGCTGCAACGGCCTATGAGCCCGGTACGATTCACGGGTTCTGCACCGAAGATGGAGCATATTACTATTCCCGCTCCATCGGACGCACATCGGATGTCTTTCTCGAAGTGCTCGTCCGCGGCTACGTGAACCTCTTCAAATTCGGCGATATCTACTTTGTGGAAAAAGGCGACAGTGTTTTCTTCGAACTCTCCGATGAATTGGACATCGTCTTTATGGAAGGAAGGCGCCAGGAACAGCGCTCCAGGAACTACTCGAGAATGCTCGCCTTGCTGATGAGCGACTGCCCGGACGCTAGCCAGCGCGCCTCCACGGTTCCACTGAATGACAAGAACCTGGTGGGGCTCGTGACGCTGTACAATTCCTGCCGTGGTGCGGAAAGCAGTCTGTTCCGGGTAAAGGGGAAATTGAAACGATCCAGGAAGTCCAGCAAGTCCACCGGGAATCCACCTCAGCGCTAGTTGGTTCTTTACGCTATCTTCGTTATGCCGTTGGTCGCCCAGTTCGATGTGTAATACCTCCTTATGCTGTATCTCTCCGGCATTGTAGTGACCTTTTTCCTTGCCGCGTTGCTGATCGGCAAGAAAGGAAAGAGCGAAGCCGACTGGTTGTTGGCCATATGGTTAACGATCGCGGGCTTACACCTCACCTTCTTCTACCTGTTCATCACCGGCCAATCCTATTCACACACTTATTTGCTGGGGCTCGAGATCCCTTTTCCGCTCTTTCATGGGCCTTTCCTGTACCTCTACACGAAATCCATCACGCGGCAACCCCTCCCTTCCTGGTCGCGGTGGATTCATTTTACTCCTATCGCGATTGTGTACGTCCTCCTCATCCCATTTCTGCTGCGGGAAGCGGAGCACAAGGTGTATGTGTATCAACACCGTGGCGCCGGTTATGAAACGATCAAGGGTGCTGTCTTCCTGGCTATTGTCATCTCCGGCATTGTATATGTCCTGCTCTCGCTCCGCTCGCTGGCGCAGCATCGTCGATTTGTGCAGGCGCAATTCTCCACGACCGACAAAGTGAACCTCGCATGGTTGCGCTACCTGATATTCGGGCTGGGACTCATTTGGGCATCCCTGGTGTTCCGCCAGGACGCTATCCTGTTCGGCGTGGTGGTGGCTTACGTTATTACCCTGGGCTATTTTGGTATCAAGCAGGTAGGCATTTTCACGCAGCCTTCCACCGAACTACCTACCTCCATATCCTTTGGAACTGACGCGTCTACCAAACCGAAGTATCAAAAATCCGGCCTCGATGAGGCCAGTGCTGATCGCATCCACCGGGCACTGACTCAACTCATGTCGGCAACCAAGCGCTTTACAGACCCCGAACTGACCCTTGCCGAATTGGCAAAAGACCTCAACGTGCACCCCAATCACCTTTCTCAGGTAATCAACACCATCGAAAAGAAGACCTTCTTCGACTACATCAATGCGTTGCGGGTGGAAGAATTTAAACGGGTGGCTGCCCTCCCCGAAAGCCAACGGTTTACCCTCCTCGGCCTTGCCCATAACTGCGGGTTCAATTCCAAGACTTCCTTCAACCGAAATTTCAAGCAAGCCACGGGAAAGTCACCCACCGAGTACCTCCGGCAGTCGCACATTCAGCTGGAGGGCTAGCCGTTCAATCGCGTTCAACATCCCAAAACTGCCTATTCAGTGCAGGAATGAGGTTTCACCCTATCGGATGAACCTCCTTTGACCAAACTCTATACGGGTCTGCGACGATTAACCCCATAAAAAACGTCGCGTATGAAAAACTTAAGAACACGTATTCCTGTCCTTCTCATTGCCCTGGCCTTGCTTGCTGGCTGCAAGGAGGAACTTTCTATTCACGATCCGGGCAACCTGGTACCCAGAACCGCCGACCAGGATCCATCGCTGCCATCCATAACGGTAAATGGCGCAACATTGCATGCCGAGGCATTTGGAAACCCCGCCGACCCGCTGCTAATCATCTTGCACGGTGGCCCCGGCCTGGACTATCGGTATCTGCTCAACTGTCAGGCGTTCGCCGGACAAGGGTTCTATGTGATCTTCTACGATCAACGCGGAGCCGGGCTCTCCCAGCGATTCCCGTATGCCTCATACACCCAGGAAGAGATGTACCTTGACCTGAATGGCGTGATCAATCACTTCCGGTCCTCCCCTGCGCAAAAAGTATTCTTGATTGGCCACTCGTGGGGCGCCATGTTGGCGACAGCTTACGTAAATCGCTTCCCGACAGCCATTGACGGCATGATACTGGCCGAACCCGGCGGTCTCAAATGGTCAGACATCAAGGAGTACATCGCCCGCACGCGGAAGTTCAATCCCATGGGCGAGAATCTCAACGATGTGCTCTACATCGATCAGTTCATCACCGGTGAGCAGAACGATCATGCCGTGCTGGACTATCGTTTTGACCTGTGGGCTGCCGCTAGCAATTCGACCGAAGCGCCTACAGGCAATGACGGCAAGAACCCGCACTGGCGGAGTGGCGCCGTAGTCTTCAACGCCTACCTCGCACTTGGCGACAAGCAGAACCCGGATTGGACGACCAACCTCGATCAGTATACGACAAAAATTCTCTTCCTCTACAGTGAGAACAACAAAGCATATGGAAAGGAACACGCCCTGTATGTCTCTTCCGCATACCCCAATGTCCAGCTCTTCGAAACCAAAGACGCGGGTCACGATATGCTGACGTTCCCTTCGGGTTGGAACAACTCCTACCCGGCCATGCTGGAATACCTCAACTCATTAAAATAACTTGTATGAAAAACATCATTTGCCTTTTGGCCGGGTTGCTGCTGATTCAGGAAACCGGCTCTTCGCAGTCCATCAACTGGACTCGCTTGCAGCCAACTGAAAAGAATCTTTTCAGCGCATACGTGGGCTTCGAATACGCCTTCGCCTATGGACTTGGCTACGCACGCCAAATAGAAACCAGGATGCCGACACTCGTGATGGTTGAAATTTCCCAGCCCGCAGGCGAAAACCTGTTTGACGATTTCAAGACCAAGGTTGGCGCACATGTTCGGATTATTCAATATAACCATTTGCAGGTTAGCGCAAGGATTCAAGGTGTGTTTCGCCGGTATCAGAATGACTACGTACGCCTGTTAAACTTTGGAAGTGATCTGGGCGTCACCGCCGGATACTATTCCAGCCGTTGGTTCGCCGCGGCAGAAATCGGCTTCGACAAAGCTATTGTAACACACTTCAAGCACTCGGAGGCCCTCCGCGCCGACTTCCCGGGAATCCGCGACGGCTGGTACAAGCCTGCAACGGGCGGAAATCTCTACCTGGGCATTAATACCGGCTTCTCGTTCCGAAAAACGGACATAACCCTGCGCCTGGGACGGGTGATCCAGCAAGACTTTCAGACCAACCCAACAATCCCGTTTTATGGTGCGCTTGGCGTGATCCAGAAATTCTGATGCTGCCCGCATGAAGGAAATGGATTTGCGTCCATTTCCTTTTCATTTGTATCACGCTACCGCTGGCGTAATTTCAGGCCGATTCAGCAGGGGGCTAACGACAGAAGCCTTACCTTGACCTGCCAAACCTGTTTGCCATGAATCGCCCATCCATCGTACTCCTTTGCGCCAGTCTTTTCCTGGCGTCTTGCGCCTCCAAAGACGCTACAACCCGGGGACGCCAGTTCCCGACGCTGGACAGTCTCTACAAATCCTACTACGAAGACTATCTTCGCCTCAACCCCCTCCTGGCCACCAGCCTGGGCGACCCGCGGTACAATGACCAACTGCCCAACAACATTACGGGCGAGCATCGCAACCGGGTAAAGGATTTCTATACCCGGTACCGTACGCAACTGCTGACCTTTGATCCCGCCACCCTCGGCGACAATGATCGGTTGAGCTACGATATTCTCATGCATCAATGCGACATCAACCTGGAAGGGCTGCAATTCAACGACGACCTCATGCCGATGAACCAACTGCGGTCGTTGCCCACACAGATGGCCCAGCTTGCCAGCGGAACCGGCAATCAGCCCTTCAAGACTGTTACGGATTATGAAAACTGGATGAAGCGCGTGGACGCATTCCTGCCATGGTGTGATTCCGCCATTGCCAACATGCGAAAGGGAATGAAGCTGGGGTATGTAATCCCCAAGGTGAACGCTACCAAGATGGTCCCGCAACTGGCCAACTTCGACCATGGCCCGGCGAAAGATCACATGTACTACATGCCCATCAAGAACTTCCCGGCTGACTTTTCCGCGGAAGACACCGCGCGACTGGCCTCCGCCTACCGGACCATGATCGAAACCAAAGTGAGACCCGCATACCAGCAACTCCGGACGTTCACGGAGACGGAGTACCTCCC
>JAYRXB010000517.1:0-3258 GCA_041917735.1 Cyclobacteriaceae bacterium | reverse complement strand
TTCCGTCGTCTGGATGCTCTATGCCTTTCGAAGCGTTCACTTTCTGCTGATGGCCTTGAGAAGACCGGAGAATGCCCTGTTGTTCGACCTGGCCAAAGTGAACCCCTTTCAACGACTGTTGTCTATCGGATATGCCCAACTGCTGGTGCACCTGCCGGTCTATGGGTACGCATGCCTCATGGTCTTTGTGGCCGTTCAGACAGGCCTATTTATCGGTTTGGCAATAGTTCTTGTTACGCTCGCCTCTTTATTCATACTTACCTGCCTGGGCATCAACAGACTGATTACTTCTGGTCATGTGCCTTCCTGGTCGTTGCCGCCATTGCCCTTTCCCAGGTGGAAAGGTCCCGTACCCTTTGTGTGGTTCTACCTGGGTTGGATCAACCACCAACATCGGCTGGGGTGGTTTCTCACCAAGATCTTCTCCGGCCTGGCCATCATCCTGTTTCTACAGATAGATTCCACCCCGCACGATTACCGGCCGGCGGCCCTTGGCCTGTGGCTCGCACTTTGTGGCCACTCGTTTCTCATCGCTGAACTGTACAACCTGCAGGAGACGTATTTGATCTTCCTCAGGGCATTGCCACTCACTCGGGCCTATCGATTTTTGCAATTGTTCCTTTCGTATGCCGTGTTGTTGCTTCCAGAAATGATCATGCTCGCCGGAAGTGGACTGACGCCCTGGGATTGGTTTGGTCTATACCTGTTGGCTGCATCGACCATGATTTGCTGGCATAGCCAAATGCGCTTAGAAGAAGACGCGATGGACAAACACCTCCGTCGTGTTATCCTGACGTACCTGATCGGGTTTGGCGCCATCCTGTCTGGATTCCTGTGGATCATCCTGCCGTTAGCGTTGGCCGGAACCATGCTCTTGTACTGGCAACAGCGAACAGAAGGCCGCGCCGCCTAATTGCCTGCCCGTGAGTCGGTTGACCCAATACCTACCGTAGATGGCCTCCTTTATGTCCTGCCAGGCACCATTTCATACCCACAGCGCAACATTTCATCCCGAAAATGAAACTTTTAACATAGTTCGAGTATCCTTTTAGTCAGGTTCATCCGTTCTACACCTACCTAACTGCCTGAATCATGAACAAAAGGAATTACGTCATCGCTGCCGCTGGTGCCCTGGTACTGGTAGTGGCCTTCTTTGTTGTACGCGGGAGCCAGGATGGCGCGGCATCCGATATCTTGTCGGTCGTGAAACGGGGCCAATTCCGGGTGGAAATCGAGACCACCGGGGAACTGGAAGCCAAGAACTCGGTCAAGATCCTGGGCCCCCAGCAGTTGCGCAACTTCCAGATCTGGCAGGTGACCATTCAGAATATCGTCGACGAAGGCACGGTGGTCAAGAAGGGCGACTGGATCGCCACCCTCGACCGGTCGGAATTCCAGAAGAAGTTCGTTGACAAGCAGATCGAACTTGAAAAAGCCAACTCCAAGTTCGTACAGACGCAGCTCGACACGATGCTGCAGCTCCGCCAGGCCCGCGATGAGTTGATCAACCTCAAGTACAGCACCGACGAGAAACAGATCATCCTCGACCAATCGCAGTTCGAGCCGCCCGCCACCATCAAGCAGGCCGAGATCAACCTCGACAAGGCCAAACGCGCGCATGAGCAGGCCCTCGAGAACTACAAAATCAAGAAGAACCAGAACTACGAAAAGATGCGCGAAGTGGCCGCCGAGCTCCGCAAGGTGCAGGGCGACTTCACCAACATGACGGCCGTGCTGCAGTCATTCGACGTGCATGCACCCGAAGAGGGTATGGTCATCTACCAAAAGGGCTGGGATGGAAAACCCATCAAGGCCGGTTCGCAGATCCAGATGTGGGAGCCCACGGTGGCCACCCTCCCCGACTTGTCGAAGATGATCTCCAAGACATTCGTCAACGAAGTAGACGTACGCAAGGTCAAGGCCGGACAGCGTGTGGAGGTAGGGCTGGATGCCTATCCCGACAAGAAACTATCGGGCTTTGTCGTGCAGGTAGCCAACGTTGGCGAGCAGCGCCCCAACTCCGACGCGAAGGTATTTGAAGTGCGCATCGAGATCGAAGGCACGGACCCGACGCTCCGCCCGTCGATGACGACCAGCAACAAGATCATCGCCAGCGTCACCGAGAATTCACTCTTTGTGCCGTTGGAATGCCTGCACACGCAGCTTGATTCCATCACCTTCGTGTATGTCAAGGAGGGATTAGCTACCCGCAAGCAGGAAGTTGTTGTGGGTGAAACCAACGCCAACGAAGCCGTCATCCTGGCCGGCCTTCAGGAGAATGACCGCGTCTACCTTTCCATGCCTACGGCAGAAGATGCGGGCGACGTGCGTTTGTTGCCCGAGCTGAATGGCAAGCGCGGCAAGAACAAGGAATCCAACGTACAGGCGGCTTCCCTGCCTGCCCAACCAGCCACCACCGGAAGCCACTAGACGCCCATGTCACCGCGACTACTGGCCAATTTCTCCATTGCCGCCGATGCGGTGATGGCCAACAAGCTTCGGTCGTTGCTCACCGGCCTGGGCATCATCTTCGGCGTTGCTGCGGTCATTGCCATGCTGGCGATCGGCCGCGGCGCTCAACAAGAGCTCCTGGAGCAGATCAAGCTCGTCGGCGTCAACAACATTGTCATCAAACCGGTGCTGGAGCAGAAGGAAGAGAAGCTGGAAGAGGGCGCGGGCAAGAAGGAGAAGAAGAAATTCACGCCCGGGCTCACGGTCCGGGACCTTCACAGCATTCAGCAGATGATCCCGGCGATTTCACGGACAAGCCCGGAGATTCTCATCGAGACGTACGTCCTTCGCAAAGGCTATCGGCGGTCTGCAAAACTGGTTGGCGTGGAGCCGTCGTACTTTGAGATCTTCAATTTCAGCCTCAAGGACGGGCAGATGTTCAACGAAGAGCAGCTGCGCATCGGTGCCCCGGTATGCATCATCGGGCAAGGAATCAAAAGCCGCTTCTTTCCTACCGAGGAACCGGTGGGCAAGACCATCAAGGTGGGGCCGCACTGGCTTACGATCGTCGGGGTGCTCGATGAACGCCTGGTGTCGGAGTCGAGCATCAGCAAGCTGGGCATCCGCGACTTCAACATGGATGTGTACGCTCCGCTCCAGACGATCCTGATTCGGTACAAGAACCGCGACCTGATCACCGCCGAAGCGTTGCGGCTGGCTACCATGCGGAGCAACGGTATGATCTTCGACAACGGCGAGACCAGCGCCGAAGATGCCGAAGCGGCGAAGAACTACCACCAGTTGGAC
>JAYRXB010000516.1:0-5614 GCA_041917735.1 Cyclobacteriaceae bacterium | reverse complement strand
TGGTGGGAATACTTCCGGCGCCCTACACCCACGGTCAACGAATACCGGTTCCTGAAAGCCACCTTGCGGCATAAGACTGCCATTTCCATACACGCTGCCCGCGGCGGGGCAACCATTAAGCGTGGCAGCAGCAGCATCGGCGACATCGGCCTCCGTGGCGCTGGCGAAGGGTATGACGAAATCAACGATATCAACGTTGAAGCGGGACGCTACTTTACCCCGGACGAAATCTCTGGTGGCAGAAGCGTGGCCATTATGGGCTTTGAAGTGGCCAAGGCGCTGTTCCCGAACAGCGACCCTATCGGGCAGAACATCAAGGTGAAAGACTTGTCCTACAAGGTCGTCGGTATCCTCAAGCGCGAGGGCCAAAGCTTCCTGGGTATGCGCAGCAACGATTACACGGTCATGGTGCCGTACAATTCATTCCGCAAGCTCTACCAGACCGGTACCGGCAACTGGCGCGAAGTGGAATCTACCATCAGCGTGAAGGGCTCGGAGCTTGACCTCGGACTCGTGGAACTTGAAAATGAAATGCGTGGCTTGCTCCGCGGTCGCCGTGGCCTGCGTCCCGGTGAAAAAGATAATTTTGCTTTCAATCGCCCCGAAGCCATCGCGAATGCCATCGGTCAACTCTTTGATGTGGTAGGTGTTGCCGGGTGGATCATCGGCGGCTTCTCCATCCTCGTGGGCGGCTTTGGTATCGCCAACATCATGTTCGTGTCGGTCAAGGAACGTACACCGATCATCGGGTTGCAGAAATCGCTGGGGGCGAAGAACTACTTCATCCTGTTTCAGTTTCTTTTTGAGGCCATCTTTCTCAGCCTCATCGGCGGACTGGCGGGGATTTTCTTGGTCTTCCTGCTTACGCTGGCGCCGTTCGGAAGCCTGCAGGTGGTGCTAAGCTTCAAGAATATTATCCTCGGCCTGGGGGTGAGCTCGGTCATAGGCCTGATCGCCGGAATTGTGCCGGCAGCCGTCGCCGCCCGCCTCGACCCGGTTATCGCCATCCGCGCCAACTAAGCGCCCCGTACGACATTGTGATGAAAGGTCACGGACTACCGTGGCCTTTCTCTATTTTCGCAGGTACCCCAAATCCTATCCGAATGAGATCTGTCCTTTTCCTGGCACTCGCTGCGGCAGCAGTAACCGCCATAGCTCAGCCGAAAGCTCCAAAGTGGGATGTCGCCAGTCCTGCTGGTCAATTCAACTACAAGGATGTACCCCTCACAACCGATGAGGGCACCTGGATGAACCTCGATGTGAGCCCGGATGGAAAACAGATTGTGTTTGACATGTTGGGCGACATTTACATCATGCCGATTTCCGGTGGCGAAGCCAAGGCGCTGCGGTCGGGTATCCCGTTTGAAATACAGCCGAAGTTCAGCCCAAACGGAAAGCTGATCTCCTTCACCAGCGACGCGGGTGGAGGTGACAACATCTGGGTGATGAATACCGATGGCTCGCAACCGCGGCAGGTTACGAAGGAAGACTTTCGACTACTCAACAACGCAGCGTGGACTCCGGATGGCAACTATCTCATTGCCCGCAAGCACTTTACGTCGCAGCGGTCGCTGGGAGCGGGGGAGATGTGGATGTACCACCTCTCCGGGGGCAGCGGCATTCAGCTCACCAAGCGCAAGAACGATCAGCAGGATGCCAACGAGCCCACAGTTTCTCCCGATGGCCGTCACCTGTACTTCTGCGAAGACATGTATCCCGGAGGGTTCTTCCAATACAACAAGAACCCCAACGAGCAAATCTATGTCACCCGTCGCTATGACCTGCTCACGGGCGAATTGATCGATATCACGGGTGGCCCGGGTGGCGCCATGCGTCCGCAGATTTCACGCGACGGAAAGAAACTGGCCTTCGTACGGCGGGTGCGTGAAAAGACGGTGTTGTTTATCCACGACCTCACCACCGGCGAGGAGCGCCCGGTTACAGACGACCTCAGCAAGGACCAGTCGGAAGCCTGGGCGATCCTGGGGCTCTACCCCAACTATGCCTGGATGCCCGACCAATCAGCGATTGTCTTCTGGGCACGCGGCAAGATTCGTCGCGTCGACCTGGCAACACTTGCTGTGACCGACATTCCGTTCAAAGTGAGCAACACACTGAAAGTTGCGGAAGCACTTCACTTCACCAACCCGGCGTTTACCGAGACATTCACGAGCCAGGCGATTCGCCATGCCGTAACATCACCCGATGGCAAGTGGCTGGTGTTTAACGCGGCAGGCTACCTGTGGAAAAAGGAACTTCCATCAGGTCAACCGCAGCGGCTGACGACCGGGACGGACCTGGAGTTTGAAGCCTCCTTCTCGGCGTCCGGCAACGAGGTAGTCTATGTCACCTGGAACGATGAGCAGCGCGGTGCCATCATGAAACTCAACCTGGTCACCAAAGGGGCAAAGCCTGTAAAGGTCACAGCCACGAAAGGAATTTACCGTCAACCGGCATTCTCACCCGATGGAAGCAAGATCGTGTTTGTGCGGGAGGACGGGAATGATCACCAGGGGTATACCTACGCCAAAGATCCGGGCATGTACTGGATGCCGGCTTCTGGCGGAGTGCCTTCCTTCATCCGGGAAGAGGGCAGCTATCCGCAGTTTAGCAGCGACGGTTCCCGCATCATCTACCAGGCCGGTGGCGGCACGAAGTCGCTGAAGAGCGTGAAACCCGATGGCAGCGATGAGCGTGTGCTCGCAACCCTGCGCAATGCATTTAGACTGGTTCCCAGCCCCGATGGGAAATGGGTAGCCTATTCCCAGGCGTACAAGGTATATGTGGCAGCGTTGCCCCAAACGGGCAAGCCACTGGAGCTGGATGCCCGCGGAGACAATGTGCCCAACAGCCAGGTTGCGCGCGATGCAGGGATTAACATGCACTGGAGTGCAGACAGCAAGAAGATTTTCTGGACACTCGGCGACGAATATTTCAGCGATGAACTTCGCGAGCGCTTCCGGTTCCTGGATGGATCGCCTTCCAGCCTGCCGCCCATGGATAGCGTGGGCATCCGCATCGGGCTCGAGCTCAAGTCGGATGTACCGGATGGTCGTGTGGCCTTCCGCGGCGCACGCATCATTACCATGGAGGGTAACGAAGTCATCGAAGATGGCGTTGTGATTGTAAACAAGAACAAGATCGAAGCTGTCGGGAAGCGGTCGGAGGTGACCATCCCGGCGGGCGCAAAAGTGATTGAGGCCGAAGGGAAGACCATCGTCCCCGGTTTCATCGATGCACACGCCCACATCGGAAATTTCCGTTACGGGCTCAGCCCCAACAAGCACTGGCAGTATTATGCCAACCTCGCCTACGGTGTGACTTCCAGCCATGATCCCTCGTCCAATTCGGAGATGATCTTCAGCCAGCGTGAAATGGTGAAGACCGGCGCCATGGTGGGTCCGCGGATCTTTTCGACGGGAACAATTCTCTATGGAGCGGAAGGCCTGGCGCGCACCGTGGTGAATAACCTCGATGATGCCCGCAGCGCGATCCGGCGGACGAAGGCTTACGGCGCTTTTTCGGTCAAGAGTTACAACCAGCCGCGGCGTGACCAGCGCCAGCAGATCATCCAGGCGGCGCGCGAGTTCAAGGTGGAGGTGGTGCCAGAAGGAGGCTCAAACTACTTCATGAACATGTCGATGGTGATGGACGGCCATACAAGCATCGAACACAACATCCCGGTGGTGCCCTTGTATAAGGATGCCATCACGCTCTGGGGGGCCAGTCGGACTGCGTATACGCCTACCCTCATCGTCAACTTTGGGGGCATGAGTGGCGAATACTATTGGTACCAGCATGGCAACATCTGGGAAAATGAGCGGCTGCTGACGTTTACACCACGCAGCATTATCGATACACGCAGTCGTCACCGCCTGATGATCCCTGACAAGGAGTATGAAATAGGGCACATCCTCACCTCGCAGCAGTGCAAGAAGCTCACCGATGCCGGCGTGAAGGTCAATGTGGGTGCGCACGGCCAGATCCAGGGGCTTGGTGTGCACTGGGAGATGTGGATGCTTGCGCAAGGCGGAATGACGCCGTTGGAAGTGCTGCGGTCAGCGACGATGAATGGCGCCTCGCTACTGGGGATGGATGCGGAACTCGGGTCAATCAAGCCCGGCAAACTGGCTGACCTGGTTGTGCTTGACAAGAACCCGCTTGAGAACATCCAGAACACGAACTCCGTCAAGTACACCATGATCAATGGACGTCTCTACGATGCGGCGACGATGAACGAGATCGGCAATTACAACCGGCCCCGGACCAAGTTCCATTGGGAGCAAAGCGGTTACGCACCGAATTTCAACTGGCATGAGGAGTCGGTCGGTTGCAGTTGCACGGAAAATTAAGTGACATCCCGGGAGGGGGTATCAACGAACAGCCCCTGTTGGAGAAACATCCTTGGTTGCTAACCCAACGCAGGACACCCTCCACCAGGGGCTGTTACCTTTAGGAATAAGAATCAGCTACTCAGCTGCCGCCTTTTCGGCCGGGGCATGGTTGCCCGTCATCAGTTTTTCCTTGATCTTCTTCTCGAGTTCTTCGGCAAGCTCCGGGTTGTCTTCAATGAGTTGCTTCACGGCATCGCGGCCCTGGCCCAGTTTGTTGCCGTTGTAGGCAAACCAGGATCCTGACTTCTGCAGCACGTTCAGTTCTACGCCGATGTCCACGATTTCTCCTGACTTGGAAATGCCCTTGCCGTACATGATGTCAAATTCGACAACCTTGAAAGGAGGAGCTACTTTGTTCTTCACGACTTTCACGCGAACGCGGTTACCCGTGATTTCATCGCTGCTCTCCTTGATCTGCCCGATGCGGCGGATATCAAGACGAACCGATGCATAGAATTTCAGGGCGTTACCACCGGTTGTCGTTTCCGGGTTACCGAACATGACGCCGATTTTTTCGCGAAGCTGGTTGATGAACACGCAGGCGCAACCGGTCTTGCTGATGGTGCCGGTGAGTTTGCGCAGGGCCTGCGACATCAGTCGTGCCTGCAAGCCCATCTTGCTTTCACCCATCTCACCTTCCAGTTCGCCTTTCGGCACCAGTGCGGCAACCGAGTCAATGACGATGATGTCGATAGCGCCCGACCGGATGAGGTGGTCGGCAATCTCCAGGGCCTGCTCGCCGTTGTCGGGCTGAGAGATCAGGAGATTTTCCGTATCGATGCCCAGCTTTTCGGCATAGGTCTTGTCAAAGGCGTGCTCGGCGTCGATGAACGCTGCCAGACCACCCTTGCGCTGCGCTTCCGCAATGCAATGCATGGTGAGCGTCGTTTTACCCGAAGATTCAGGTCCGTAGATCTCGGTCACACGGCCGCGGGGAATCCCGCCGATGCCTAACGCAACGTCCAGGCCCAACGAGCCGGTCGAAATGGCCGGAACGTCGATGACTTTCTCGTCGCTCAATTTCATCACGGTCCCTTTCCCATACGTCTTGTCGAGTTTGTCGAGTGTCAGTTGGAGGGCCTTTAATTTTTCTTTTGCGTCGCTCATGTTGAAGTGTTGATGTGTGGAAGTGTTGAGGTGTTGATGTTATTGAAATAATGGCTGTTTATGCGGTGGTTTGGTCGTATCGGAGGCTAAGGTAGAGCGGATTGTGTGTCAAT
>JAYRXB010000515.1:0-2080 GCA_041917735.1 Cyclobacteriaceae bacterium | reverse complement strand
TTTGTGCAATGAAGCGGGTCAGCGCGGCCTGCTCTTCCGGTTCGTAGCACCCCGGGTCGATGATGGCCGCTTCGCCGGTCTCATCGTAGACCACGTAGGTGTTCTCCTCAAAGGGGTTGAACGTGAACGACTTTACAGTCAGCATGGGCGCAAAGGTACGATGATTTTAGCTTCTGGAGGCTTGGAGCACGACGGGGTTGTCAACCTTTTTGTACCTTCCATATGCAAAACAAAACTTTATGAAATCCTACCTGTTACGAATGGTTCCCGTAGTTGCCGTTCTTATTCTCTTGGCTTCCTGCGGAGCAGAGAAGCCGAAGAAGCCGAAGGAATACTCCATTGCACAGTTTATGGATATCGTGCAGCTATCAGGAGGCGCATTTTCTCCGGATGACAAGAAAATCATCCTTAGCAATAAAGCCACCGGCATTTTCAATGCCGTTGAAATTGACATTGAAACCGGCACCGAGCGGACATTGACAACCTCAACAGACAACGCAGTCTTTGCCCTGTCCTATTTCCCCGGCGACGAACGGGTGGTATACACCTCCGACCAGGGAGGTGACGAAATCAATCACCTGTTTGTACGGAACCTGGACGGATCGGTTATCGATCTCATCAAGGACTCGACTGCGAAGGCAAGTTTCGCAGGATGGAGCTACGACCGCAAGCTGATGTACTACGCGTCGAACAGCCGCGACAAGCGTTTCTTTGATTTGTACAATGTCCAGGTGCAAATGGGTGAGAAGAACATTTACCCGAGCACCCTGCTGTACAAAAATGAAAAGGGACTTAACCCGCAGGCCATATCGAATGACGACCGGTACATCGCCTTGAGCGAATCCATTACAACCAACAACTCCAACATGTACTTGCTGGACGTGCAGACGGGGAAGACACAGCTGCTTTCCCCGCACGAGGGGGATGTCACCTACAACCCGCAGTACTTCAGCATGGATGGAAAGAAGCTGTTCTATACCACCAACGAGGGAAGTGAATTCGCCTATCTCGCCAGTTACGACATCGCATCCGGCGAGAAACAGAAGGTGGAGGAGTCCAATTGGGATGTCATGTTTGCCAACATTTCCCGCAACGGCAAATACCGTTACGTTGCCATCAACAACGATGCGCGTACGGAAATCAGGATTTATGACGAGTCGGCTGGCGGAAAATTGTTGACGATACCGGGCTTACCCGAGGGTGATATTACCGGCGTGAATATCTCCGACAGCGAGAAGCTGATGTCTTTTTACGTAAGCAGTTCGAAATCGCCCAGCAACCTCTTTGTTTACAATTTTGAAACAGGTCAAGTCAAGCAGTTGACCAGCACGATGAGCAAAGCGATCAACCCGGACGACCTGGTGGCGGGAGAAGTAGTCCGGTTCAAATCCTTTGATGGGATGGAGATCCCCTGCCTGTTGTACCGGCCTAAAGGCCTGGCCGAAGGCGAGAAGGTGCCTGCTTTATTGTGGATTCATGGTGGCCCTGGCGGGCAGACCCGGCTCAACTATTCCGCATCGTTGCAGCACCTGGTGAACCATGGTTATGCTGTGCTGGCTGTCAATAACCGGGGAAGTTCGGGCTATGGAAAAACGTTCTATGCCGCCGATGACCGGAAGCACGGAAACGAGGATCTTCGGGATTGTGTGGAGGCCAAAAATTGGCTGGCGACCCAATCCTACATTGATGCGGACAAGATCGGCATTTACGGCGGCAGCTACGGTGGCTATATGGTGATGGCAGCCCTGGCCTTCACCCCGGAGGAATTTAAGGTAGGCGTTAACCTTTTCGGTGTCACCAATTGGATCCGGACGCTGAAGAGCATTCCGTCCTGGTGGGAATCGAACCGGAAGGCGCTGTACACGGAGCTGGGTGATCCGTTTACTGCTGATTCCGTTGCGCTGTATGCCAAGTCGCCGCTGTTCCATGCTGCGAAAATCACCAAGCCGTTCATTGTGCTTCAGGGCAGTAACGATCCGCGTGTGCTGCAGGTAGAGTCGGATGAAATCGTAGCGGCAGCCAAAAAGAACGGTGTCCCTGTGGAGTATGTCATCTTCCCCGATGAAGGCCACGGATTCGT